>NZ_JBFARO010000054.1:0-51454 GCF_040677125.1 Actinomadura sp. NPDC049382 | reverse complement strand
GGGATCCCGGTGTTCAAGCTGACCGAGGAGGAGTCGACCCGGCTGCTGCGCATGGAGGACGAGCTCCACAAGCGCGTCATCGGCCAGGAGGACGCGATAAGGGCGCTGTCGCAGTCGATCCGCCGCACCCGCGCCGGGCTGAAGGACCCCAAGCGTCCCGGCGGCTCGTTCATCTTCGCCGGCCCGTCGGGGGTGGGGAAGACCGAGCTGTCCAAGACGCTGGCGGAGTTCCTGTTCGGGGACGAGGACGCGCTGATCCAGCTGGACATGTCGGAGTTCATGGAGAAGCACACGGTCTCGCGGCTGTTCGGGTCCCCGCCCGGCTACGTCGGGTACGAGGAGGGCGGCCAGCTCACCGAGAAGGTGCGGCGCAAGCCGTTCTCGGTGGTGCTGTTCGATGAGATCGAGAAGGCGCACCAGGACATCTTCAACAGCCTGCTGCAGATCCTGGAGGACGGTCGTCTCACCGACGCCCAGGGGCGTGTGGTGGACTTCAAGAACACCGTGATCATCATGACCACGAACCTGGGGTCCAAGGACATCTCCAAGGGCGTGTCGATGGGGTTCGCGCGGCAGAACGACGAGCAGGGCTCGTATGAGCGGATGAAGGCCAAGGTGTCGGAGGAGCTCAAGCAGCACTTCCGGCCCGAGTTCCTCAACCGTGTCGATGACACCGTGGTGTTCCACCAGCTCACCCCGAAGGAGATCATCCAGATCGTGGATCTGATGATCGCCAAGGTCGACGAGCGGCTCCGCGACCGCGACATGGGCATCGAGCTGCGGCAGGAGGCCAAGGACCTGCTCGCCCTCCGCGGGTACGACCCGGTGCTGGGGGCGCGGCCGCTGCGGCGCACGATCCAGCGGGAGATCGAGGACACGCTGTCGGAGAAGATCCTCTACAGCGAGCTCAAGCCCGGCCAGATCGTGATCGTGGGCACCGAGGGCTTCGACCCCGACAACCCCGACACGGCCGAGAACGCCAAGTTCACCTTCAAGGGCGTGCCCAAGCCCACCGGCGTCCCCGACAGCCCGCCCCCCATCGAAGGCGCGGTCAACTTCAACAAGGACTGACCCACAATCGCATAGCCCAACGCGCAGGGGCCCGTAGCCGGAACCAACCGGCTGCGGGCCCTTCCGCATGCAGTCTGTCAACGGCCCGCATGTACGGAGGCCGCGCGGGAAGAAGTACCCGCCTAGCCGGCAGATCCGAGACATGCAGGAGCAGTCGTGAGCCCCTCCCCAGGCATAGCCTTGTCCGCCCCCGTCCTGGACGCCCCGGACCCCCACGCATTGGCCGGCTTCTACCAGCGCCTCCTGGGCTGGACGGTCGTCCAGGAGCACGCGGACTGGGTGAAACTGCGCCCGCCCGGCGGAGGCACTGGCCTGTCCTTCCAGACGGAGCCGATCTACCGGGCTCCCACCTGGCCGGCCGCCGATGGCAGCCAGCAGATCATGGCCCATCTCGATTTCGAGGTCGACGATCTGGAGGCCGCCTGCGAGCGCGCGAAGGCCGCCGGTGCCGTCCTGGCGGATTTCCAGCCCGAGGACGACGTCCGCGTCTTCCTGGACCCGGTCGGCCACCCGTTCTGCCTCTTCCTCCCAGAACCCGAAGCCCCACCGGCGCCCGCCTGAGAACGCGCCCACCGCCTCGGACGGCCTCCGGCCCCACACCGGCCGCATGACGAGAAGCCGCAGGCGCGGACGAACACCGACACCCGGCCCATGTCCCCGGTCTCGGCCGCTGCTCGTCCACCGGCTGTCCACAGAATCCGATTCCACCTCCCGGCGCTCCCGCCGTCCCGGACGATTCCAGTGGACGCCCGGAGATGTCGGAGGCGAGGCATAGTGTTCGAACATGCGATCGAATATGGTCGGGGCGGCGGCGGAGTTCCGGCGGCGGCGAGCGCAGGCGCCGACCGCCGAGGCGCGCATGGCGGAGGCGTTCCGGCGCGACGTGCGGGCACGAGCGCCGGACCGCCTCCCGATCTTCCGGTCTCGGCTGCAGGGCGAACTGCTCGCGCGCCTGCTGCTGGGGCCGGTCCGCGAAATGTCGATGCTCGACCTCGCGGTGATGCTCCGCACCGACCTCGCGTCCGTGATGCGCGAGGTCGAACGCCTGGCGCGAGCGGGCATCCTCACCCTCCGCCGCACCATGGCCGGACGACTCGTGACGCGCGACACGACCAGCCCCCTCTACCAGCCGCTCGCCCACCTCCTCATGCTGACGTTCGGGCCGGCGGCGGTGGTGGCGGAGGAGTTCGGCAAGCTCTCACCCGTCCGGGAGCTCTACCTGTTCGGCGCTTGGGCCGAGCGCTACGAGCACCCGGCCGGTGAGCAGTCCGGTGACGTAGAAGTACTGGTGATCGGCGACCTTCAGCCGGACGCCGCATTCGACGCGGCCCAGGAGACCGCCGCCAGGCTCGGCATCCCCGTCCACCCGGTCGTCCGCACTCCCACCCAGTGGGCGGACGACACCGACCCTTTCCTCCGCGAAATCCGCACCGGCCCCCTCCACACGATCCCGACCGAACACTCCCCGTCCCGTCCAGGCCCCACCCCCTGACGACGGCCCCAGGCGTCGACCCACCAGCCGTCCAACCACCACATGACCCCAGATCAGCCGACCGTGAGCAGACGACGCCGCCGGGCATGTTGTGCGAGAACGGCAGGTCAACCGGTGCCCCCCTCGCGCCTGCCGAGACGGTGAACCAGCGGGCGGCGAGCCAGGGCCTGCTGGGACGGGGCCTGTGAGCGGCGGTGTCGGGAGGTCATGGCGTGTCGTGCCCTGGAGCGGGGCGGCGGCCGGTGCGCCAACAGATAGTGCGGGTTCGGCGGGTGGTGGGTTGACGGGCGGTGGGACGGCGCTGGTAGGGGCAGCGGTCGGCGAGCGGCGGGGCCGGGAGGCCAAGGCGTGCCGTGCCCGACGCGGTGGCGGTGGCGGTGGCAGGGCCGGGGGCAGGTCTGTGCGTGGATGGTCGCGTTCCGCGGCTTGTTGGAGTGAGCGCCTCTATGAGACAGGTCTCATCGCCCAGTCGGGTCATCGCCTGCCACGCACCGGTGGTTTCCCCTGCGGGGCGGTGGTTTCTCCTGCGGGGCGGTGGCTTCCCCGCTGGGGTGCGGGTGTTGGGAGGGGGTGGTTAGGGGGGTGTTAGCCAGGTGGTGATGGCCTGGTGGAGGTCGGTTTTGGTGGTGGGTGGGGCGAAGGATGCGTCTACGGCTGCTTTGGCCAGGTCGGCTAGGGCGTGGTCGTTGTAGGCGAATGTGTCGCGGACGTGGGTGTACTCGGTGGTCAGGGAGGTGTCGATCAGGGCGGGGACGTCGGTGTTGAGCGTGACGATCAGGCCCGCGTCTCGGAGGCGGGGGAGCGGGTGCTCCTCCAGGGATGGGGCGAAGCCCAGGGCGACGTTGGAGGTCGGGCACACTTCGAGGGGGATTCCGCGTTCCCTGACCTCGGCCACGAGATCGGGGTCGTCCAGGATCCGGATGCCGTGGCCCAGGCGTTCGGCGCGGCCGGGGCCGAGGGCCTGGCGGATGCTGGCGGGGCCCTCTCCCTCGCCGGCGTGGTGGACGACGTGCAGGCCGGCGTCGTGGGCGGCGGCGAACACCTCGGTGAACGGGTCTCCCGGGTGCGCCTCGTCGCCCGCCAGGCCGATGGCGACCACGCGGTCGTGGCGCCGGGCGAGGTCGAGCGTCCGCCAGGCGCGCTCGACGGAGCGGCGCCGGGAGTGGTCGAGGATGAGGCGGCACTCGATTCCGAATGCGTCCTCCCCGGCCTCCAGGCCCTCCAGGACGGCCTGGAGCGGCATGGCCAGGTCACCGAGCCGCTCGCCGTGTCCGGCGGCCGTGAACGAGACCTCCGCGTACCGGACGCCCTGTGCGGATTCGTCCGCGCAGAACTCGTAGGCGATCCGCCGGAAGTCGGCGGGGTGCCGCAGGCAGGCGCGGACGAGATCGTTCTGCGCGAAGAAGGAGGTGAAGTCGCCGAGCGCCGCCGTCTGGTCGGGAACGTCCACGCCGTTGGCCGCGCCGATCTCCCGGAGCGTCCCCCACCGGACGGTGCTCTCCAGGTGGACGTGGAGGTGTGCTTTGGGAAGGCTCAGCAGATCGCGCACGGCGGTACGCTACGGCCCCCCACGGCGAGCTGACCAACGATTATCCGTGGGGTGGCGGGGAGGCTGGGATGTCCGGTCCTTGCTCAGGTGCGCAGGTGAGCTGGTGGTCTCGTTGGGGTGGTTGGTTCGTGGCTAGGCTTGCGAGGTGAAGGTCCGATCTCTTGCGTTTCGCACGGATCTGTTGATCCGCCGCTTGGCCGGCTCCGTCATCGTTGATCACCCGTCCCACCAGGTGGTGCGGACGCCCGCTAACCCGAATTTCTGGTGGGGCAACTTCGTGCTCGTCGCTCCCGACGCGCTCACGGAGGCTCCCGAGATCTTCGCTGCGGAATTCCCGGAGGCGTCTCACCTGGCGATCGGTGTGGACGGGACCGAGGGCGAGGCGGGCCGTCGCCCGGAATGGGAGCGGTTCGGGATCGGTGTCGAGGCCGATGCGGTGCTCACGGCTTCCTCGCTTCGAGCCCCCGGATCGGTGGCGCCAGCGGTTCTGCGTCCGTTGATCGATGACGACTGGAAGCAGGCGGAACGGCTGCGGCACGCGTGCGATGAGTCGGAGCCGTCGGAGGAGAACGCGGCGTTCGTGATGGCGAAACTCGCTGAGGAACGGCGCATGTGCGAGGTGGGCGACGCCACCTGGTTCGGCGCGTTCGTGGACGGCGAGATGCGCGCGGGGTTGGGTGTCGTCCTCGATGGCCGAGGGCTCGCCCGGTACCAGCATGTCGAGACCCATCCCGAGTTTCGTCGACGCGGTCTGGCCTCCGCGCTCGTCCACTTCGCCGGGGTGGAGGCCATGTCCAAGGGAGCACGGACGCTCGTGATCGTCGCAGATCCGGAGGGCGAGGCGATTCGGATCTACCGATCACTCGGATTCGTCGAAACGGAACGCCAAGTCAGGCTCCAGCGCGCGGCTGATGATGCGACATAGGGTCTTGGTGCGTTGACTTGAGTGGCCGATTGGGTGCCGTGCTTGGAGCTTTAGTGGGTTCGATGTGAGTGTTGGTCGGCCATTGTTGTTGACCGAGGTGGGCGGCGGGCAATCGTGGTCCGGCTCGTGAGGTCGGTCTTTTTGTTTCGGGTGTTCGCCCTTGTTGGTGGCGCTCGGGCTCAGCTTGTAGTTGAGGAGTTCTTGAGGTGCAGCGGATCTATCGGGTTGAGGACGGGCGGCGCATCGATGGTGTTGCGCGGCCCGTTTTCATCCACAACATGTCGTACCACCTGACCGACCTGCTCGTGTTCGCGGACGGCGCGATCAACTGTTGGGACTGGGTCGATCTGGACGGCCTGCGGGAGAAGCTCGACTCCGGCTGGGTGGTGACGGAGGTTCCCGAGGGCGGCGAGATCAGCGCGTTCGAGCTGGGGCGCTGGAAGGCCGCCGAGCCGATGTTCGGTCTCACGGCGGAGATGCTGCTCGGCGAGGTGGCGGACGACATCGAGCGGCTGAACGGACGTCCCGACTCCACCGGCCGGTGCCTGGCCGTGCTGGACCGGTATCTGGAGTCGCGTGACGAGGCCGATCGGCTGGCGTTGCGGGAGGCTTACCTGGCGATCCCCGCGCACAAGCGGCACTACTCGCTGGGGGACATGGACAACAAGGATCGGCCGCTGGTCTACCTCTGCACCGATATCGGTGAGTCACCGATAGGCGGGTGGTTCAGCGATGACGAGGTCACCGAGGCCAAGCGAGAATGGGCGCTGGAGTATTTCGCCAGAAGGGGCCGTGATCGCGCGGAGTATGCGGCCAAGCGGCCGGCGGACGACCCGGTGGAGCCGGTGGCGGGGCCGTTGCACTTCGGTGGGCGCGTGTATCCGAAGGGGTTCCCGGAAGACGCTGGAATTGATGTGCTCCAGAACGATTACCCGCGCCCGATCGAGGTCGGCGGTGTTGTTTATCCGTCTGTTGAGCATGCATACTGGGCACTTTCCACCGACGATGCTGGTGCTCGCGAGCTGATTTGTGCGGCTGAGCGGGGTTATGGTGCCCGGAAAGCCGCTGAGGAGGCGCCGCGCGTCCAAGGGTGGGCGCAGGCGCGGACGGCGGTGATGGCCGGTCTCCTGCGCGCCAAGTACGCGCAGCATCCGGATCTCGCGGAGATTCTGGTCGGTACCGGTGATGCGCCCCTGGCCTACAGCGGGACGGATTCCGACCACTGGAACACGCGCGGCGGGGCAGGCCGCAATTGGGTGGGGCGGCTGCTCGAACTCGTCCGGTCCGAACTGCAGGCGGAGCGGGCCGGGATCGGGCTGCCCTGACGCTCAGTGGGGCAGGGCGTAGCGGCCGTCGTCCAGGGGGTCGACCAGGCCGTCGGCGATGAGGGCGTCCAGGGCGCGTTCGCGTTGGACGGCGTCCGACCAGACGACGTCGAGGGCCGGCTTCTCGACCGGGCCCTCGGCGTCCCGCAGGACGGCGAGGATGCGGCCGCGGCATTGGCGGTCGGTGCCGGCGTACGTCTGGCCCCGGCGCGGCGGGCCGTCGTAGGCGGGGCGTCCGGCCGCGTGCCAGGCGCACTGGTCGAGCACCGGGCAGTCGACGCAGCGGGGCGTGCGGGCGGTGCAGACGAGCGCACCGAGTTCCATGGCGGCGACGGCCCAGCGGGCGGCGGTCGGCGCGTCGGGCGGCAGGAGGCTCTCCGCCAGCTCGACCTCCGCCCTGGTCTGCGACTTCGGCGGGTACTCGGTGCCGGAGACCAGCCGGGCCAGGACGCGCCGGACGTTGGTGTCGAGGACGGCGTGCCGCTGCCGGAACGCGAAGCTGGCGACGGCCGCGGCCGTGTACGCGCCGATGCCGGGCAGTGCCAGCAGGTCGGCGTGGGAGGACGGCACCTCGCCGCCGTGGCGTTCGGTGATCGCGCGAGCGGACTCGTGGAGGCGCAGGGCCCGGCGCGGGTAGCCGAGCCGCCCCCACGCCCGGACGGCCTCCCCGGACGGTTCGGCGGCCAGCGCGGCGGGAGTGGGCCAGCGGGCCATCCAGGCGTCCCAGACGGGCAGGACGCGCGACACCGGGGTCTGCTGGAGCATGATCTCGCTGACGAGGACGCCCCACGGGGTCGCGTCCGGGGCCCGCCACGGGAGGTCCCGGGCGTTCGCCTCGTACCAGGCGAGGATCGGGGCGGTGTAGACGGAGTTCAGGTTCATGGCGCGCGGCCATTGTGGCATGCGGCGGGTCGTCCCCTAGTTCTGGTCTCGCGAATGCATACTGCCCGTATGTTTCCGAATACTGGGCGTCACTCGGGTGGTTCTGGGTTGGACCAGTACTGGCGGCGTCGGGCGGTGGCGTTGGCCGCCGTTCTGGGCGCGGTCGGCCTGCTGGCCTGGGCGTGCGCCGGGACGGGCGGGAGCGAGCAGGTCCGGAACGCGGGCGCGGCGGAGAGCGCGAGCCCGCCGCCCCCGCCCACCGCGATGCCGACGGTCACGGTCACCACGACGACCACGCCCGAACCGGACCCCGAGAAGGACGGCGGCCCCTGCGACGACGATGACCTGGTCATCAACATGTCCGCCTTGCAGAGCACCTACAGCGGCTCCGCACGGCCCGAGTTCAGGGTCACGGTCGTCAACACCGGCCAGGGTTCCTGCAAGTTCGACACGGGTGGGCTGGACGTCCGCATCACGTCGGGCTCGGATCGCATCTGGTCGTCCGCCGGCTGCCGGCGAGGCGCCGCCCCGAAGGAGACGCTCCGCCGCGGCATCCCGTTCGTCGACAACGTCACGTGGGACCGCACCCGGGGCTGCAAGGGCAAGGTCAGCGTACGTCCAGGCACCTACGTGGCCCAGTTGAAGGGCACGAAGGTCGAGAAGCAGATCTTCCGGCTGCGCTGAGGCGCGCGGGTCAGACGTAGCGTTCCAGGATGGAGGATTCGGCGAGGCGGGACAGGCCCTCGCGGACGCTGCGGGCGCGGGACTCGCCGACGCCGCCGACGGCCTGGAGGTCGTCGATGCTGGCGGCGAGGAGCTTCTGCAGGCCGCCGAAGTGCTCGACGAGGCGCTCGACGACCATGCTGGGCAGCCGGGGGACCTTGGCGAGCAGGCGGAAGCCCTTGGGGCTGACGGGCAGGTCGAGGGCGTCCGGGCCGGCGAAGCCCATCACCTCGGCGACCGTGGACAGGTCGAGGAGCTCGTTGGCGGACAGGGTGTCGAGGGACGCCAGGATGGCCCCGACGCCGCGGGCGCGGGTGTCGTCGGACGGGTAGTCGCGGACGATCAGCTCCCGGTCGGCGTCGACGCCGGAGACCAGCTCGTCGAGCTGGAGGGACAGCAGCCGGCCGTCGGTGCCGAGCTCGACGACGTAGCCCTCGATCTCGTCGGCGATGCGGCGCACCATCTCCAGGCGCTGGACGACGGCGCTGACGTCGCGGACGGTGACGAGGTCCTCGATCTCGAGGGCGGAGAGCGTGCCGGACACCTCGTCGAGCCGCAGCTTGTAGCGTTCGAGCGTCGCCAGGGCCTGGTTGGCCTTGGACAGGATGGCCGCCGAGTCTTCGAGGACGTAGCGGATGCCGTCGAGGTACAGCGCGATGATGTGCATCGACTGGCTGACGGAGATGACGGGCAGGCCGGTCTGCCGGGCGACGCGCTCGGCGGTGCGGTGCCGCGTGCCGGACTCCTCGGTCGGGATGGTCGAGTCGGGCACGAGGTGGACGGCGGCGCGGACGATGCGGCTGTGGCTGTCGTCGAGGACGATGGCGCCGTCCATCTTGGCGAGTTCGCGCAGGCGGGTCGCGGAGAACTCGACGTCGAGCTCGAAGCCGCCCGTGCACAGCTCCTCGACCGCCTTGTCGTAGCCGAGCACGATCAGGCCGCCGGTGTGGCCCCGGAGGATCCGCTCCAGTCCGTCGCGGATCTGGGTGCCCGGGGCCACCGCTGCCAAGGTGGCGCGGCGTCGTTCGTCATGACCCTTGTCGTGTGATGGCACCTGACCCCCGGAGGTCGCTGGACGGCGTCAGTTTACCGAGGAGGGCCGCGCACTGGTTCCTCCCCAGGTCGCAAGCGTGCGTTGTGTGGAGTAATACTCTGGCGTGACCCGTTTCACGGGGCCGTAAACGCGACCTGGAGCGCCTGTTTCAGGCTGTCGACCTCCATCACCTTCATGCCCTCGTAGCTGCTGAGCTGCGGGTCGGCGCGCTTGAGCGGGGACCCGTCGGCGAGTTCGAGGGAGCCGCGCGGGACGACGGCGTGCTTGAACCCGAGCCGGGCGGCCTCGGCGAGCCGCCGCTGGACGCCGGGCACGACGCGGACCTCCCCGGCGAGGCCGACCTCGCCGAGCGCGATCAGGCTGGTGGACAGGGCCTGCTCGACGGTGGAGCCCGCGACGGCGAGCGCGAGGGCGAGGTCGACGGACGTCTCGTTGAGCCGCACCCCGCCGACCGTGGAGACGTACACGTCCTGCTCGTGCATGGAGATCTTGCAGCGCTGCGCGAGGACGGCGAGGACCATCGCGACGCGGGAGGTGTCGAGGCCGGACGTGGCCCGGCGCGGCGCGGGCAGGTGCGACTTCGCGACGAGCGACTGGACCTCGGCGACGAGGGGGCGGCGGCCCTCCAGCGTGACGGTGACGCAGGTGCCGGGGACGGCCTCGTCGCGGCGGGTGAGGAACAGGCCGCTCGGGTCGGGCAGCCCGACGATGCCGACCTCGGAGAGGTCGAAGCAGCCGAGTTCGTCGGTCGGCCCGTAGCGGTTCTTCACGGCGCGGATCATGCGGAGCCGGGAGTGCCGGTCGCCCTCGAAGTACAGGACGACGTCGACGAGGTGCTCCAGCAGGCGCGGCCCGGCGATCGCGCCCTCCTTGGTGACGTGGCCGACGAGGACGACGGTGATGCCGCGCTCCTTGGCGACCCTGATCAGGTTGGCGGCGACCTCGCGGATCTGGGTGACGCCGCCGGGCGCGCCGTCGACCTCGGACGTCCCGATCGTCTGGATGGAGTCGACGACGAGCAGCGTGGGCTCGACGGCGTCGATGTGCCCGAGGATCGCCGACAGCTCGGTCTCGGCGGCGAGGTAGAGCCGGTCGGTGATCGCCCCGACCCGGTCGGCGCGCAGCCGCACCTGCTCGGCCGATTCCTCGCCGGTCACGTACAGGACGTTCTTGGCGGGGGTGTCGCCGTTGCCCTCGGGGCCGGTGGAGGCGAGCGCGGCGACCTCCAGCAGCAGCGTCGACTTGCCGATGCCCGGCTCGCCCGCGAGCAGCAGGACGGCGCCGGGCACGATGCCGCCGCCGAGCACCCGGTCGAGCTCGTCCAGGCCGGTGGGGCGGGTCTTCGCGGACCGGACGTCCACCTGCCCGATCGGCCGGGCGGGCGCGCTGACCGGCCCGGCGGTCACGACCCGCGCGGGGGTGGCGGACGCCGCCTCGGTGACCGTCCCCCACGTCTGGCACTCGCCGCAGCGCCCCACCCATTTGGACGTCTGCCAGCCGCACTCCGAGCACCGGTAGGCCGCCTTGGCCGTCTTCGCCTTCGCCATGGGACGGAAGCGTAGAGCCCGCCTGCGACAGCGGGCCCGCGGCGGCGCGGGTCAGGTGTTCTTGCGGGCCCGTTCGATCAGGTCGCCGAGGTGGTCGGAGACGACGCCGGGGCGCTCCATCATGGCCATGTGCCCGGCGGTCGGGACGACCTCCAGCCGGGCGGACGGCACGCACGAGGCGATCTTGAGGCTGTGCTCGATCGGGGTGAGCATGTCGTTCTCGCCGCCGAGGACGAGGGTGTCGGCGCCGCCGAGGGCGGCGCAGTCGCTGATCACGTCGGTGGTGATCATCGAGCGCAGGAAGGCGGCGAACGCGTCCATCCGGGTCTCGGTCATCATCTGCTCGGCGAACGCGACCGCGGCGGGGCTCGCGTCGGGGCCGAACGCGACGAGGTCCTCGACGAGGGTGGCGGCGTCGCGGCCGAGGTGGCGGACCCGCTCCACGGCGCCGGAGCCGGCGCCGAACGCGTCGAGGGCGCGCGGCAGGACGCGGTGCGTGGTGCGCGCGAGCAGCGCGGGCATGCCGAGGGTGATCTCGCCGAGCCCGCCGGACGAGGTGCACAGCAGCCCGGCGGCGAGGATCTTGCGGCCGACCAGCTCCGGGTGCTCGTCGGCGTACCGCATGATCGTCATCCCGCCCATCGAGTGGCCGACGAGGACCACGGGCGTGTCGGCGGGGACGGTCGCCTCGATGACGGCGGCGAGGTCGGCGGCGAGCCGCGGGATGGCGTAGCCGTCCCGGTCGCCGCCGTCGGAGCGGCCGTGGCCGCGCTGGTCCCAGAAGACGAGCCGGCCGAGGCCGCGCAGCGCCTTGCGCTGGAAGTGCCAGGAGTCCTGGGTGAGCGTCCAGCCGTGCGAGAACACGACGGCGAGGTCGGTGCGGTCGTCGCCGTCGATCTCGGCGTACAGCCGGGTGCCGTCGTCGGCGCGGACGGGGACGGGCCGCCCGCGCAGGGAGCCGAACGGCTCGCCCGCGAACGGGTCGGGACGCAGCTGGAGGCGGCGCATCGCGCGGCGCTGGGCGACCAGCCCGGCGCCCGCGCCGGCGGCGCCGGCGGCGGTGGCGGCCAGCAGCCCGCCGAAGGCTCTCCCGGCAGTGACACGGCCCATGTCGGTCCTCCCGTATGACCAACTAGTCAGTAACTCAGGGGCAACGCCACCACAAATTCACGGCATAGTCCACCTCCAGGCCCGGATGCTCGCGCAGGCAGGCGTCGGCGAGGCCGGGCGGGAACTCGATCCGCAGCACGGCGGCGAGGTCGTCGCGGCTCTGGAACGCCCACCGGATCGTCAGCGGCTCGCGGGCGTAGCCGCGGCGCGTCCAGAACCGCTCGACGGCCTCCGGGTCGTACTTCGGCAGGCTCCGCCGGAACCAGCGGCCGAACGTGGAGCGGGTGGCGTCGTTGTCGATGATGAACACGGCCCCGCCGCGCCGGACGACCCGGTCGAGTTCGGCGAGGCCCGGTTCGCAGCCCGGCCCGAAGAAGTAGGCCCACCGGGCGTGCACGACGTCGACGGAGGCGTCCGGGAGCGGCAGCGCCTGCGCCGCGCCCACCCGCACGGTGACGTTCGGCAGGTCCCGGGCCCGGCGGGCGGCGGCCGCGGCGAGCCGGGCGTGCGGCTCCACGCCGACCACCCGGTGCGCGTCGGCGGCGAAGAACGGCAGGTGGAAGCCCGTCCCGCAGCCGACGTCGAGGACGTCGGCGCCCTTCCACGGGCGGATCGCGCGCATCGCGTCGGCGAGGACCCCGTCCGGGTCGACGGCGCGGTTCTCCAGCTCGTAGACCTGCGGGGAGTTCCAGATGTTGGGGCTCGGCACGGCGCCCGGCGCGATATCGGCCACGGAGACAGAGCGTAACCGCCGCCGGGCGGGCGATGCGGGCCGTCGCGCGGCGACGCGTCCAGGATCACTCCGGCCGGTTGTTTCATCGGCGGCGCCGCCGCATAGGCTTTGCCTTGCGAACCTGATGAACATCGTCGAGCGATCATTCCTGGCGAGGAAGCCTTGACCCCGCAGCACAACGGCGTCAGTACACCGGCTCTTCGGGTACCGGACGCGCCGATCACGCTCTCCACCGCGTCGGTCTACCCGGAGAAGGTACCGAGCGCGTTCGAGATCGCCGCGCTGCTGGGCTACGACGGCATCGAGGTCATGGTCTCCACGGACGCCTCCTCCCAGGACCTGAACGTCCTGCGCCGGCTGTCCGACTACCACCAGGTGCCGATCAAGTCGATCCACGCGCCCTGCCTGCTGCTGACCCAGCGGGTGTGGGGGCGCGAGCCCTGGGGCAAGCTCGTCCGCTCCAAGGAGGTCGCCGAGGAGCTGGGCGCGGAGGTCGTCGTCGTCCACCCGCCGTTCCGCTGGCAGCGCGACTACGCCAAGGAGTTCGTCGAGGGCCTCGCCCGCATGCAGGACGAGACGGACGTCCTGTTCGCGGTGGAGAACATGTTCCCGCTCAAGGCGCGCGGCGCCGAGGCCGGCATGTACCTGCCCGACTGGAACCCCGTCGACCAGGACTACCCGTACGTCACTCTCGACCTGTCCCACACCGCCGTGTCGGGGTCGGACGCCATCGACATGGCCGGCAGCCTGGGCGACCGCCTGCGGCACATCCACCTCGCCGACGGCGTGGGCATCACGAACAAGGACGAGCATCTCGTCCCGGGGCGGGGCAACCAGCCGTGCGGGCCGATGCTGGAGAACCTCGCCGAGGGCGGTTTCCGTGGGCACGTCGTCCTCGAAGTGAACACGCGGCGCGCGTCCAGCCGGGTCGAGCGGATGGAGGACCTCGCCGAGGCCCTGGCGTTCGCCCGGCTGCACCTGGCCGCCTCCGCGCACACCTGGGAGGTCACGCCGGCCGGGGAGATCACCCGCCGGGGCGTGCGGTGACGGAGGCCGCGCGGCGCGGCGGCCGGGGCCCCGGGCGGCGCCCCGGCCCGACCGAGACGCGGGAGAAGATCCTCGCCGAGGCCCGCGAGCTGTTCGCCGAGAAGGGCTACGACGGCGCCTCGCTGCGCGCGATCGCCCGCGCCGCCGGGGTGGACCCCGCGCTCGTCCACCACTTCTTCGGCAACAAGGAGGGCGTGTTCATCGAGGCGATGCGCTTCCCGGTGGACCCGTCCGTCATCCTGCCGCGCATCATGGCGTCCCCCCGCGACCGGCTCGGCGAGACGATGGTCCGCATCTTCCTGGACGTGTGGGGCGACGACGAGCGCCGAGCGCCGATGCTGGCGATGCTGCGCTCGGCGATGACGAACGAGCGCGCGGCGGCGCTGGCGCGCGAGTTCGTCACGGTCGCCCTGTTCGGGCGCGCCAAGCAGGCCACCCAGGCGCCGCCGCTCGGCATCCAGGCGGCGGCCGGGCAGATGATCGGCCTGATGATCCTGCGCTACGTGCTGCGCATCGAGCCGATGGCCTCCGCCACGGAGGACGAGCTGATCGCCCTGGTCGCCCCGACCCTCCAGCGCTACCTGACCACCTGACCGGCCGCCTCCGCGCTTCCCGCTAGCCTCCGCGCTTCCCCTGGCCTGCGCGTTTCTCCCGGCCTCTGCGTTCCCTTCGGGCCTGCGCGCTTCCGCCTCGGCGTTCCCTCGCCTTCGCCTTCCCTTCGGCCGGCCCGTCCTTTCGCCGTACGTCTTGACCGGGGGACGGTCGCGCGCCTAAATTCAACACATGATGAGTTTCAGCCCGGAGGGCGCGGCCGAGCCGGCGGTGCGGGTGCGGGACCTGCGGGTCGTGCGCGGCGGCCGGGAGGTGCTGCACGGGCTCTCCTTCGACATCCCGCGCGGCTCGATCGTGGGCCTGCTCGGCCCGAGCGGCTGCGGGAAGACCACGCTGATCCGGACGCTCGTCGGCGTCCAGATCGTGGCGGGCGGCACCGTGACCGTGCTCGGCGAGCCCGCCGGGTCGGCGGGGCTGCGGCACCGCGTCGGGTACGCCACGCAGTCGCCCGCCGTGTACGCCGACCTGACCGTCGCCGAGAACCTGCGCTACTTCGCGTCCGTCCTGCGCGCGCCGCGCTCGGACGTCGACCGCGTCATCGACGAGGTGGGGCTCGGCCGGAGCCGCGACCAGACGGCGGGGACGCTGTCCGGCGGGCAGCTCAGCCGCACCAACCTCGCCGTGGCGCTGCTCGGGTCGCCGGAGCTCGTCGTCCTGGACGAGCCGACCGTCGGCCTCGACCCGGTGCTGCGGCAGGAGCTGTGGGAGCTGTTCCGGGAGCTGGCCGACCGCGGCGCGACCCTCGTGGTGTCCAGCCACGTGATGGACGAGGCGGGCCGCACCGACCGGCTGCTGCTGATGCGCGAGGGCGTCGTCCTCGCCGACGGCACCCCGGACGGGCTGCGCGCCCGCACCGGCGCGCCCGACCTCGAGGCGGCGTTCCTGCATCTGATCACCGAGAAGGCCGGGAGTCCGACATGAGCACGGCGATCACCCTCGCCACGACGCGGCGCATCCTGGCGCAGCTCAAGCACGACCACCGCACGCTCGCGCTGCTGATCGGCGTGCCGACGCTGCTGATGATCCTGCTGCGGTACGTGTTCGACCAGCCGATGGTCTTCGACCGGATCGGCCCGATGCTGCTCGGGCTGTTCCCGTTCACCGTCATGTTCGTCGTCGCGAGCGTCGCCACCCTCCGGGAGCGGACGAGCGGCACCCTCGAACGGCTGATGACCATGCCGCTCGGCAAGCTGGACCTGCTGCTCGGCTACGCGCTCGCGTTCGGGCTGATCGCGCTGGTGCAGGTCGCGGTGGTGCTCGCGATCTCGCTGACCTGGCTCGGCCTCGACCTGAGCGGCTCGCTCGGCTCGCTGGTGCTCGTCTCCCTGCTGGACGCGCTGCTCGGCATGGCGCTCGGCCTGTTCGCCAGCGCGTTCGCGCGGACCGAGTTCCAGGCCGTGCAGTTCATGCCCGCGTTCGTGCTGCCGCAGACGCTGCTGTGCGGGCTGATCGTCCCGCGCGAGGACATGGCGTCCTGGCTCCGGGCCATCGCGGACGTCCTGCCGCTGTCGTACGCGGTGGAGGGCATGCAGGAGATCAGCGCCCGCCCCGACTTCACCGGCACCCTGGGCGTGGACGTGGCCGTCATCGCGGCCTTCACGGTCGCCGCCCTGGTCCTGGGCGCCGTCACGCTCCGCCGCCGCACGGCCTAGCGCCCGGCGCCGCACGACCCCCCGCGCCGCCCCACCTGGTCCAGCCTCAACCGGACAGGTGGGGCAAAGTGGTCTATCCCCGGTCGATCCTGCTGATAGCTTCTGCGCCATGACCGCGCCAGAACATCCCGGGTCGCACGGGCCCCACGCAGCGCCGCCCGCGCCGCGGGGCGAGGGTGCGCCGCCGCAGGCGGGCAAGGGCGAGAGCGACGACGCGTTCTGGGCCGGCCAGGACGGCACGGAGCGCAAGCGCAAGCGGCGGTGGCCGCGCGTCCTGATCGCCGTGGGCGTGTTCTTCGCGCTGCTGGCGGCCGGGATCGCCGGCCTCGCATGGCAGCGCCAGTCGTCCTACCTCGGCAACATCGACCGGGCCAAGGGCGTCATGCCGGGCGAGGGCGCGAACCGGCCGGGGCCGAACGTGGAGGGCACCGAGAACTGGCTGCTCGTCGGGTCCGACTCCCGCGAGGAGGGCGCCACGACGGGGGAGGGCGGCGACGTCTGGAAGCCGGGGCAGCAGCGCACTGACACGATCATGCTGCTGCACCTGCCGGCGGACCGGAAGAAGGCGTACATCGTCTCGTTCCCGCGCGACTCGTGGGTCGAGATCCCCGGCTACGGCAAGCAGAAGATCAACGCGGCGTTCTCGTACGGCGGGCCGAAGCTGCTGATCGAGACGATGGAGAGCCTCACCGGGATCCGGATCGACCACTACGGCGCGATCGACTTCGAGGGCTTCAAGACGATGACGGACGCGCTCGGCGGCGTCACCGTCAACATCAAGCAGAAGGTGTACGACCCGGCCCGCAAGAAGGCGTGGGAGGCGGGCCCGCAGAAGCTGAACGGCGAGGAGGCGCTGCTGTTCGTCCGGCAGCGCTACAACCTGCCGAACGGCGACTTCGACCGGATCAAGCGGCAGCAGGCGTTCCTCGGCGCCCTCGCCAGGCAGGCCACCGACCGCGGCACGCTCACCAACCCCCTCAAGATGGACCGGTTCCTGTCCGCGCTCACCAAGTCGATCAGCGTGGACGAGGGCGTGTCGGGCGGCCACCTGCGGTCGCTGGTGCTGAGCATGCGGAACGTCCGGGCGTCGGACGTGAAGTTCATGACGCTGCCGTTCAAGGGCACCGGGACGCGCGCCAAGCAGAGCGTCGTGCTGCTGGACGGGGCCAAGTCGAAGCAGCTGTTCGAAGCGGTCAAGACCGCTCGCATGGCCGATTACGTGCGGCAGCACGGGGGCGGGAACAACCTCGGCACCGTGTCGTGATCGCCGGGCGGCCGCGGGCTTAACCTGGGACGCGGGGGCACGGACGAGAACCGGGGGTGCGCAGAGTGCTTCGTCAGGCGTTGCTCGCCGCGTCGCGCAGTGGCGGCGCGCGCAGGGTGGTGGAGACCGCGCCGTTCACCGGCGACGTCGTCCGGCGCTTCATCGCGGGCGAGACGATCGAGGACGCGGCGCGCGTCACCGAGCGGCTGACCGGCGAGGGCCTGCTCGTCACCCTGGACGTCCTGGGGGAGTACACGCACGACAAGGGCCGCGCCGAGGTGAACGTCCAGCGCTACGTCGATCTGCTGGAACGGCTGGGCGACGCGGCTCTCGGTGTACGTGCCGAGGTGTCGCTGAAGCTGTCCGCCGTCGGGCAGACCCTTGACGAAGACCTTGCCTTGGAGAACGCCAGGCGTGTCTGCGCGGCCGCAAAGGACGCCGGTACGACGGTGACGCTCGACATGGAAGAGCACACCACCGTCGACTCGACTCTCCGGATCGTCCATGAACTGCGGCGCGACTTCCCGGACGTGGGCGCCGTCATCCAGTCGTACCTGCGGCGGGCAGAGGAGCACTGTGCGGAACTGGCCTACGAGGGGTCGCGCGTAAGGCTGTGCAAGGGCGCGTACGCGGCCCCTGCGGCGGTGGCCTTCACCGACAAGGAAGAGATCGACAAGTCGTACGTCCGCTGTATGAAGGTCTTGATGGCGGGCAAGGGCTACCCGATGCTCGCCAGCCACGACCCCCGGCTCATCGAGATCGCCGAGGCGCTGTCGGTACTGCACGACCGCGACCCGGGCACGTTCGAGTACCAGATGCTCTACGGCGTGCGCTCGCAGGAGCAGCGCCGGTTGGCCGCGCAGGGCGCGCAGGTGCGCGTGTACGTCGCCTACGGGCCCGAGTGGTACGAGTACTTCATGCGCCGCCTGGCGGAACGTCCCGCCAACCTCCGCCTCTTCGTGCGGTCCTTCACCCGGCGGTCCTGACCCGGCTCGCCGGGCGGTCCTGACCGGTCCGCGGCGCGGGCGCGCCGCTAGGCTGGACCGGTCGTTACGTCCCCACGTCAAGGTTTGCCGATGATCGCGATTCTGGGTGCCGGGAAGATGGGCGAGGCGCTGCTGTCCGGGGTGCTCCGGGCCGGCCGCCGCCCGTCCGAGCTGATGGCGACCGCGCGCCGGGAGGAGCGCGGCGCGCTGCTGCGCGAGCGCTACGGCGTGGCGGTCGTGCCGAACGCGGAGGCGGCCGCGACGGCGGAGACGCTGATCCTCGCGGTGAAGCCGCAGGACATGGGTGCCCTGCTGGAGGAGATCGGCGGGCACGTCCCGGCCGGCCGGCTGGTGATCTCGATGGCGGCGGGCATCACCACCGGGTTCATCGAGGCCCGGCTGCCGGAGGGCGTCCCGGTCGTCCGGGTCATGTCGAACACGCCGGTGCACGTGGACGAGGCGATGAGCGTGATCTCGCCCGGCTCGCACGCGGCGGAGGAGCACCTGAAGCTGGCCGAGGAGTTGCTGTCCCCGGTCGGGAAGGTGCTGCGCATCCCCGAGTCGCTGCAGGACGGCGCGACGGCCCTGTCCGGCAGCGGCCCCGCCTACTTCTACTACCTGGTCGAGGCGATGGTGGACGCCGGCATCCTGCTCGGCATGCCGCGCGCCGCCGCGCTGGAGATGGTGATCCAGTCGGCGGTCGGCGCGGCGGTGATGCTGCGCGACTCCGGCGAGCACCCGGTGCTGCTGCGCGAGGCGGTCACCTCCCCGGGCGGGACGACGATCTCGGCGATCCGGGAGCTGGAGCGGCACGGCGTCCGCGCCGCGGTGCTGGAGGCCATCGAGGCGGCCCGCAACCGGGGCCGCGAGCTCGCGAGCGGCTGAGGACGGCCGCCTCCGGGCCCCTTCGGCGGCTTTCTCATGGAAAGTTCATCTTTGAACATTGAGCCGGCGGCGGGGGTGCGCTCGTGTTAGGGGTATGGGACTCCTACTCCGCCTGATCGTCGCCGCCGGGCTGGCGGCCGACGCCGTCGTGCACTGGATGTTCGCGCCCGACATGGCCTACGTCGAGGGCGGGTCCCTCGGCGGCGACGACCTCTTCCGGATCCAGGCGGCGGTCGCCGCCGTGGCCGCCGTCATCGTCCTCACCTACGCGTCCCGCTGGGCGTACGCATTGGCGTTCCTCGTCGCGGCGAGCGCGGCCGGCGCCGTCGTCCTCTACTACTACGTCGACCTCGGGCCGGTCGGCCCGCTGCCCGACATGCACGAGCCCGTCTGGTACCTCGACAAGACGATCAGTCTGGTGGGGGAGGCGGGCGCCGCGCTCGCCGCGCTGGCCGGGTTCTTCGTGGCGGGCGGCCGGCGCCGGCCGGAGGAGGAGGCCCTGGAGCGCGAGTCCGCGGGCCGCCTCTAGCCGGGCCGCCCCGGACGATCAAGATCGTCGTTTCCGCCGCGACGCCGCCCCCGCCCGGTTACCCTCCAATTGATCTTGGAACTCGGGGGAGGAACAGGATGGAACAGCGGCGCGAACGTCCGGCCGGGACGCCGATCCCGGCGTTCGCCCTGCACAGGGCCCTGCTGAAGGCGCGTGTCCCGCGCTTCATGGCCGACCACGCGGCGGCGCTCCTCGCCGGGCTCACCCGGCGCGGCGGCCGGCGGGACGGCCGCGACTAGGCGGCCTTGGTGCGGCCCTTCGACCGGCCGGTGACGGACTGGATGAAGCGGGCCGCGTCGGTCATCGCCTCGCCGGCCTCGGGCAGGACGCGGTTCAGGATCTGGAAGACGTGCATCTGGCCGTTCCAGACCTGGAGTTCGCAGTCCCCGCCGGCGTTGCGCAGGGCGTCGGCGAACGCCTCGGCCTCGGTGCGCAGCACCTCGGCGCCGCCGACCTGGATGAGGACGGGCGGCATGTCGGTCCAGGCGCAGGTGAGCAGGGCGAGCCGCGGGTCGTCGAAGCCGGCCGGGCCCACCACGAGCCGCGCGATCCGGCGCGCCGACGCGGCGCTGATGTAGGGGTCGCGGGCGCGCTCCTGCGCCTGGATGGACAGCTCGCAGGTCAGGTCCACCCAGGGCGAGAACAGTGCGATGCCGGCGGGGTTCGGCAGGTCGAGCCGGCAGATCTCCCCGGCGAGCACGGCGGCGAGGTGGCCGCCGGCCGAGTCGCCCGCGATGACGATGCGGGACGCGGGCACGCCCCGCGCGAGCAGCCACCGGTAGGCGGCGACGGCGTCCTCCAGCGGCGCCGGGAACGGATGCTCGGGGGCCAGCCGGTACCGCAGCGCGAGGACGGGCAGCCCGGTGTCGTGCGCGAGCCGCGACGTCATCGGCCGGTGGGTGCGCGGCGAGCAGGCCACGTAGCCGCCGCCGTGCAGGTAGAGCACGGCTCCGCGGGGCCGCCTGCTCTTCGCGGCGGCGTCCCGAGGGGCGACCCACTCGCCTCTGACCTGGCGCTCCTCGCCGTCCTCGTCCTGCCGCTCGTCCAGTCCCTCGATCCGCACACCGGGGTGGGGCCGCATCAGTAATGACGCGGCGTCCACGGTGGAACGGGCGGTCCGGAGCCCGGTGGTGTGGCCGGGGAGGTACTGCAGGAGAGGCCGGACGCCCAGGCGCAGAGCGCTGCTGATCGCTCGGCTGCGAACGCTCGGGCTGTCCATGGACCCCCCTTTGATGTTTTCGTGTCGTGTGATCGGTATGCCCGTTTTTGGCGGGTAACTCACGTCACAGTGCCGGAACCGGGCCGGGAGCGCCCGGCGGGCGTCCCGGCGGACGGCGGACATGTGAGCCAGGCCACGTGATGCTCGCGATACCGTGAGGTCATGAGCGGTCCCGATTCGTCCCCATCCTCCGATCCCGAGAACTGCGGGCTGGCGGTCTTCTGGGACGAGCGGCTCATCTCCTACGACTTCGGTCCCGGGCACCCCATGAACCCCGTGCGCGTCGAGCTGACGATGGCGCTGGCGCGCGAACTCGGCGTCCTGGACCGTCCCAACGTGCGGGTGTCGCCGTTCGAGGCGGCCGACGACAAGCTGCTGCGGCTCGTCCACGAGGAGTCCTACATCGCGGCGGTCAAGCACGCCGGCGCGACCGGGCTGCCGGACGGGCGGCACGGGCTCGGCACCACCGACAACCCGATCTTCCTCGGCATGCACGACGCGTCCGCCCTGGTCGCGGGCGCCTCGGTCGCCGCCGCCGAGGCCGTGTGGACGGGCGCGGCCGAGCACGGCGCCAACATCTCCGGCGGCCTGCACCACGCGCTCCCCGGCGCCGCCAGCGGCTTCTGCGTCTACAACGACCCGGCGATCGCGATCGCGTGGCTGCTGGAGAACGGCGCCGAGCGCGTCGCCTACGTCGACATCGACGTCCACCACGGCGACGGCGTCCAGGCCGCGTTCTACGACGACCCGCGGGTGCTGACGATCAGCCTGCACGAGTCGCCGCGCACGCTGTTCCCCGGCACCGGCTTCCCGGACGAGACGGGCGCCGAGGGCACGGCCGTCAACATCTCGCTGCCGCCCGGCACCGGCGACCGGCCGTGGCTGCGCGCGTTCGACGCGATCGTCCCGCCGCTGCTGCGCCGGTTCCGGCCCGACGTCCTCGTCACCCAGCAGGGCGCCGACGGGCACGCGCTCGACCCGCTCGCGCACCTGATCCTCAGCGTGGACGGGCAGCGGACGGCCTACGAGCGGCTGCACCGGCTGGCGCACGAGACCGCCGGCGGCCGCTGGGTGCTCACCGGTGGCGGCGGCTACGAGCTGGTCCAGGTCGTCCCGCGCGCGTGGACGCACCTGCTCGCCGAGGCGGCGGGCGGGCGGATCCCGCCGGACACCGCGACCCCGGAGACGTGGCGCGACTTCGTCCGGCTGCGGACCGACGAGATAGCCCCGCGCCGGATGACGGACGGGACCGACGTGGTGGAGTACGGCAGGTGGGGGGACGGCTACGACCCGGCGAACCCGGTCGACCAGGCGATCCTGGCGACGCGGCGGGCGGTCTTCCCCGAGCACGGCCTCGACCCGATGACCGACGAGTGAGGCCGAGGACCATGGAGACGGCACCGAGCCGGGGCGAGCTGCGCGCCCATCTCGTCCGGACGATGATCGCCGGCGAGGTGGCGACGCCGCGCCAGAACAACCTGCTGCACTACCGGCGGATGGCCGCCGGGAACCCGTACTACCAGTTCGGCCTGGAGCTGAAGCCGTCGTGGACGGAGCGGACCGTGCTGGAGATGATGGTCGAGCGCTGCGGCGTCGACCCGGACCCGGCGCACCTGTTCGGGGACGACACCATCGATCCCGACATCACGATCGACATGCTGGAGGCGATGGGCGAGCGCATCGGCCTCGCCGCCCGCCGGCGGGAGAACGTGGTCGTCGCGACGGGCCATCCGGCGACGCTGACGCCGCTGTACCAGGCGGTCGCGCGGGCGCTGGCGGCGGCGGGCTGCCGGGTGCTGACGCCCGCGGCCGGCTGGACGTACGAGATCGAGACCGGGTACGGCGGCTCGGACCTGCGCCGCATCGTGTACGCCGAACCGGGCGTCGCGATGCTGGAGGGCGACGACCGGCGGACGCACCACACGCACGACCCGCACCCGATGGAGGCCATGCTCCGGGAGCTCTCCTCCGGGGCCGCCACTAGCGCTTCCGCGGGTCCTGCGGAAGCTAAACCTGATATCTGGCCGGATCTGGCCATCGCCGATCACGGCTGGGCCGGCGCCGCCGGCCAGGCGGGCATCGACACCGTGGGGTTCGCGGACTGTAACGACCCGGCGCTGTTCGCCGGCGCCGCCGAGGGCAAGATCGACGTGGTCGTGCCGCTCGACGACGGCGTCTCCCCGCACCACTACGCGCCGCTGACCGCCTACATCCTTGATCGCGCCGGCCTTCTCCCGCCGGCCTGAGTCCCCTTACCAGCGGGCTGGACGGAGCTGGCGCCCGCTTCACCTGTCACGCGGTGTGACAGGGCGGCCGTAGCGGGGCGCATGGGCTTGCGCGGCGCCATCGGTGACTGCGGAACCGCAGGTCAAAGCGTGGTCCTGGTTGACAACCGTTCGTCGTGACACGGTCAGTGCCGTCGCGTCCACGCTGCGTGCGGGAGCAGCACTGTCACCCGGCGGTCAGGTCGGGGACGGAAATGTGCGGAACTCCCCTCTTGCGACTCCCGATACGCGATTTACGCTGGAGAAGTACACGTGCGTGATCAAAGTCACCCGAAGGGCCGGTGCGCGGCACGTGTGGAAGAGGGCGTCCGATGACCTCAGGCGAGCGACCTCTGAGCGAGGTCAGGTTCCTGACCGTGGCCGAAGTGGCGGCGGTGATGCGGGTGTCCAAGATGACCGTCTACCGCCTCGTCCACTCGGGCGAGCTTCCCGCGATCCGCGTGGGCCGCTCGTTCCGGGTTCCCGAGCAGGCCGTCCACGACTACCTGCGCGACGCGTACATCGAAGCCGGATAGCGGGTAAGGGCGGGGCATGAGCCACGACCCCGCCGCGAACTCGACACCCGGCCGCGCAGGGGGCGTCGGGGCGATCCTCGCGGATCGTCCCGGAGCTGGGGAAGCAGGACGAGGACCGGCCGGCGGCCGCACCGCGGCCACCGGAGCCGGCGTCCGGGGAACGGGGGCGAGCGGCCCCCGCGCTCCGCGATCCGGCGAGACGGTCCGGACACCGAGCGGGACGGGCGGCAGGTCCGCCCGCCCCGGCGGAACGGTGCCCGGCGCCGTGCGACGCGCGGTGCCGGACGCCGCGGTCGCCGCGCCACGCACGCGACACGTCCGCGACGTGCCGTGCGTCCGACACATGCCATGCGTTCGACACGTGCCATGCGTTCGACACGTGCCATGTGTGCGGGAGAACGGGGCGCCGGCGTGCGCCGCGGCGGGGCCGGCGGGACCGGTCCCGGGCATCGCGGCCCGCGCCGCGGGTGGGGTGCGGCATGATCTCCATCTGTTCGGCGGTACCCTTGGGCGGCGGACCGTGCGCGCTCACCGAGCCATGCTCGCTTGCGGCGCGGTCGCCTCCTGCACAATCCCGATACGCCGAGCGAGGTCCCGTGGGCTCTGTCATCAAGAAGCGTCGCAAGCGCATGGCGAAGAAGAAGCACCGCAAGCTGCTGAAGAAGACGCGCATCCAGCGCCGCAACAAGAAGTGATCACACCGGCAGCTCAGCCGTAAGGGGTGGGGCGCACAGTGTCCTCCATGCCCACCGCCGCGGCCCGTGTCGTCCTCGTCACGGGCGTGTCCCGTTTCCTGGGGGCGCGGGTCGCGAACGCGCTCCAGGCGGACCCGGGCATCGAGCGCGTCATCGGCGTGGACACGGTGCCGCCCACCGAGGGCCTCGGGCGCACCGAGTTCGTCCGCGTGGACATCCGCACGCCCGGCATCGCGAAGATCATCGCGTCCGCCGGGGTGGACACCGTGGTGCACCTCAACCTGGTGACCTCCTCCTCCGCCTCCCGGGCGAAGGCCAAAGAGCTCAACATCATCGGCACGATGCAGCTGCTCGCGGCGTGCCAGCGCTCGCCCGACATGCGCAAGCTCGTCGTGCGGTCCTCGGCCGCCGTGTACGGCTCGTCGCCGATGGACCCGGCCGTGTTCACCGAGCGGGACGAGCCCGCCGAGCCGCCGCGGTCCGGCTACGCCAAGGACGCGGTCGAGGTGGAGGGCTACGTCCGCGGGCTGATGCGGCGCCGCTCCGACCTGACCGTGTCGGTGCTGCGGTTCGCGAACTTCCTCGGCCCCGGCGTCGACTCGCCGCTCACCCGGTACCTGCACCTGCCGGTCGTCCCGACCGTGCTCGGGTTCGACCCGCGGCTGCAGTTCGTCCACGAGGACGACGGCGTCGAGGTGCTGCGCCGCATGACCACCGAGGACCACCCCGGCTGCTTCAACGTCGCCGGGGAAGGGGTGCTGCTGCTGTCCCAGGCGCTCCGCCGGGCGGGGCGGCCGTACCTGCCGGTCCCGTCGCCGTCCATCTCGGTGCTCGGCGACATGGGGCGCCGCTTCGCGGGCCTGTCCGGGTTCTCGCCCGAGTTGCTGCGCTGGCTGACCTACGGCCGGGTCATCGACGTCACCGCCCTGGAGACCGAGCTGGCGTGGCGTCCCAAGTACAGCTCCGAGGCCGCGTTCGCCGACTTCGCCGCCGCGCAGGGCCTCGGCCACGGCCGCCTCACGCATCTGCTCGGACGCGCCTGAAAGGGAGGCCCGGATGATGAACGCCCGCCACCTGGACGACGACGACGAGGGCGCGCAGGTCATCCCCCTCGACACCGGCCGCCGCGACACCGGCGACGGGCCGGCGGGCGGGACGGCCGACGGAGCGGCCGGCGGGGCGGACGCCGGCTCCGGCGGGAACCCGCTGGAGCGCGGCATCACGTCCGGGCTGGCGTTCCTGCGCCGCCGGCTCGCCGGCGAGTACGAGGTGGACGAGTTCGGCTTCGACCCCGACTTCAACTCCACCGTCCTGCTGCCGTTCGCGCGCGCCCTGTACGAGCACTGGTTCCGCGTCGAGCTGGTCGGCCTCGACAACGTCCCGGACGGCGGCGCCCTGCTCGTCGCCAACCACTCGGGCACCGTCCCGGTCGACGCGCTGATGCTGTCGGTCGCGCTGCACGACAACGTCGACCGCTGCGTCCGCCTCCTCGGCGCCGACCTCGTCTACCAGATCCCGGTGCTCGGGCACCTGGCCCGCAAGGCGGGGCACACCCTCGCCTGCCAGGCCGACGCGGCGCGCCTCCTCGCCAAGGGCGAGCTCGTCGGCGTCTTCCCGGAGGGCTTCAAGGGCGTCGGCAAGCCGTTCAGCGAGCGGTACAGGCTGCAGCGCTTCGGCCGCGGCGGCTTCGTCGGGACCGCGCTGCGCGCCGGCGTGCCCATCGTGCCCTGCGCCATCGTCGGCGCGGAGGAGACCTACCCCAAGATCGCCGACCTGCGGCCGCTGGCGCGGCTGCTCGGGCTGCCGTACTTCCCGATCACGCCGACGTTCCCGCTGCTCGGGCTCGGCGGGCTCGTCCCGCTGCCGTCCAAGTGGGTGATCCAGTTCGGCCCGCCGATGGCCTTGGACGAGTACGGTCCGGACGCCGCCGACGACCCGATGACGGTCTTCGAGATCACCGACCACGTCCGCGAGAAGATCCAGCACATGCTGTACGAGGCGCTGCTGCACCGCGGCCCCGCGTTCCTCTAGCCAGGGCTCGACCCGAATCAGCCGACCGGGGTCAGCCGGTCGTGAACCCGCGCAGCTTGCCCGGGTTCAGGACCCACAGCAGCCGGTCGACGCCCGCGTCCGACGCGCTGATCGCCAGCAGCGCGAACGGGGTGCCGTCCCGCGACACGAGCGCCGCCGGGCGGCCGTTCGCCTCGACCCACGCGACCGTCGCGCCCGGCCAGAACCGGGGCGCGAA
This sequence comes from Actinomadura sp. NPDC049382, assembly GCF_040677125.1. Classification (NCBI taxonomy): domain Bacteria; kingdom Bacillati; phylum Actinomycetota; class Actinomycetes; order Streptosporangiales; family Thermomonosporaceae; genus Actinomadura; species Actinomadura sp. NPDC049382. The sequence goes on along the minus strand of NZ_JBFARO010000054.1, from coordinate 25,085 downwards.
CGCCACGACGAACTTCGCGACCCGCGCGCGTCCGGCCACCGGGATCCGCGCGGCGCCGCGCACCGCGCCGCCGCCGTCGCTGTAGCTGACCGCGTCCTCGGCGAGCAGTTCCTCCAGCGCGTCGAGATCGCCGGTGCGGGCCGCCGCGATGAACGCCTCCAGCAGCCGCCGGTGCTCGGTCCGGCTCACCGGGGTGCGGCGCTCCGCCGCGATCCGCCGCCGCGCCCGGCTGGCGAGCTGCCGCGCGTTCGCCTCCGTCACCCGCAGGATCGCCGCGATCTCGGCGAACGGGTAGTCGAACGACTCGCGCAGCACGTACGCCGCCCGCTCCGGCGGGGACAGCCGCTCCAGCATCAGCAGGACGGCCAGCTCCACGTCCGCGGCCTGCTCGGCGCCCGCCTCCGGGCCGCCGCCGGTGTCCACGGGCTCGGGCAGCCACGGGCCCACGTAGTGCTCGTGCCGCTTCCGCGCGGACCGCACCACGTTGATCGCCAGCCGGGTCGCCACCGTCACCAGGAACGCGGCCGGGTCGCGCACGTCCGCGCGCTCCACCGTCTGCCAGCGGAGCCAGGTCTCCTGGACGACGTCCTCCGCCTCGGTGACGCTGCCGAGCATCTGGTACGCGATGCCGAACAGCCGGGGCCGCATCTCCGCGAACACCGACGCGGCGTCGTCGAGCGAATCGTCCGTGGTGGTCCCCTCCGCCGCTCCGGCCCCGACCGCCCCAGTTTATTTCGCCCGGCTCCGGGAGCACGCCCGGCCCGCTCGATTCTCCGGCGCGGGCGGGCCGCCGCTCTAGGGTGAGCGGATGCCGTCGATCCGCACCCGGATGGTTCCGCGCGACCTGGCCGAACCGCACCGCGCGTCCAGCCCGCTGGAACTGCTCTTCGACCTGACCTTCGTCGCGGCCGTCTCGCAGGCCGCCGGACGGCTCGCCCACGCGATCGAGCAGGGCCACGCGGGGGACGCCGTCGCGCCGTTCCTCGCCGTGTTCTTCGCCATCTGGTGGGCGTGGATGAACTTCACCTGGTTCGCGTCCGCGTACGACACCGACGACGTCCCGTACCGGGTCATGACGTTCGTGCAGATGGCGGGCGTCCTGCTCCTCGCGGCGGGGGTGCCCGCCGCGTTCGACGGCGACTTCGCCACGGTCACCTTCGGGTACCTCCTCATGCGGGTCGGCCTGGTCGGCCTGTGGCTGCGCGCAGCGGCCGCCCATCCGGAGGGGCGCGCGACGGCGCTCCGCTACGCCGTGGGCGTCTCGCTCGTCCAGGTGCTGTGGGTGTCCCGGCTCGCGCTGCCGGGCGGAGGGCCGTGGTGGGTGTTCCTCTTCCTCGTCCTGCTCGACCTGTCCGTGCCGCCGATCGCCGAGCGCAGCGGCATGACGACCTGGCACCCGCACCACATCGCCGAACGGTACGGGCTGTTCACGATCATCCTGCTCGGCGAGAGCGTCCTCGCCGCGACGAACGCCGTGCAGGACGTCGTCGCGCACGGCCTGCACGCCGACCTCGTCACGATCGCGCTGGCGGGCCTCGCCATCCTGTTCACGCTCTGGTGGATCTACTTCTCCGAACCCGCCGGCGAGGGGCTCGCGGCCCGCCGCGACTGGTGCTTCGTCTGGGGCTACGGCCACTACCTGATCTTCGCGGCGCTGGCCGCGCTCGGCGCCGGGCTGGAGGTCGCGGTCGCCTCGGCCGGGGAGGCGCACGTGGACGAGCAGACCGCGGTCGCCGCCGTCGCCGTCCCGATCGCCGTGGTCCTCGTCATGCTGTGGGCCCTGCACGCGCCCATGCGGCGGACCGTCCTGCGGCCCGAACTCATCGGGATCACGGCGGTCCTCGTCCTGCTCACCGCGTTCGCCGCCCCCGGCATCGGCGTCGCCGGCGGCGTCATCGTGATCGCGGCCCTGCTCGTCCTGCTGCTGGCCGCCACCCTGGCGCGGCGCGCACAATGAGGAGTCCGTGCATGATCGAGCGGCCCTGAGGTGGAGGCGCCATGGACGTCCCGTTCGACCCGTTCGCCGGTCCGGGACCGGCCGGGCAGGCCCATCCGCGCCTGGACGAGCTGCGCGAGGCGCATCCGGCGTTCCGCAGCACCGCCGGGCGGGGCTTCTGGGTGCTGACCCGCCACGACGACGTCCTCACCGCGTTACAGGACCCGGCGACGTTCTCCAGCCGCGCGATCGCCGTCAGCGACCCGAACCCGCCGTACCAGTGGATCCCGGTCATGCTGGACCCGCCGCTCCACACGACCTGGCGGCGCCTGCTCCGCCCGTTCTTCACCCCGGTGGCCGCCGCAGCCCTCCGCGACCGCATCACCCGGCACTGCGCCGGCCTGATCGACGGCCTCGTCGCCAAGGGCTCGTGCGACTTCGTCACCGACTTCGCCCGGCTGTATCCGACGACCATCTTCCTGGAGCTGATCGGCCTCCCGATCGAGCGGTTCGAGGAGTTCCTGGCCTGGGAGTACGCCATCCTGCACGCGCCGCCGTCCAGCGGCGGGCGGGCCGCGGCCATGGCGGAGGTGGCCGCCTGCTTCACCGAACTGATCGCCGACCGCCGGGCGCACCCCCGCGACGACCTCGTCAGCGCCGCGACCTCCTTCACCGTCGACGGGCGTCCCGTCACCGACGAGGAGCTGCTGCAACTCTGCACGCTGCTGTTCCTCGCCGGGCTCGACACCGTCGCGGCGCAGCTGTCCTACATCTTCTGGCACCTGGCCGGGCACGACACCGACCGGGCCCGCGTCACCGCCGACCCGGACGCCGTCCCCGACATGATCGAGGAGATGCTCCGCGCCTACGCCATCGTCCTGCCGGCGCGCAAGCTCACCCGCGACGTCGAGCTGCACGGCTGCCCGATGAAGGCCGGGGACATGGTCATGCTCCCGCTCGCGATGGCGAACCGCGACCCCCGCGCCGTGCCCGCCGCGCCGTCGTCGGTCGACCTGGACCGTCCGCCGACCCGCCACCTGGCCTTCGGAGCCGGCCCGCACCGCTGCCTCGGCACCCACCTCGCGCGCCTCGAACTGCAGGTCGCGCTGACCGAGTGGCACGCCCGGATCCCCGACTACCGGATCACGCCCGGGGAGCGTCCGCTCGAACACGCCAGCCTCGTCCTCGGGCTGGACACGCTGCCGCTCAGCTGGTGAGGCCCGCCTCAGTAGGGGAAGTCCTCCGCCTCGTCGACGTAGCGGGCGAGCCACGGCGCCACGTTCGGGCGGGGGAACGCCTCCAGGTCGTTGAGGTAGTGCTCGGGCGCGAGGAGCTGGTCGTCGGGGAACGGGCCGTCGCCGTAGTCGTAGCTCACGGTCGCCTCGCCGCGGTCGGTGACGGTCAGCACCAGCCGCCACCAGGGCCCGGCGGGCATCTCCGCCGCGGCGAGCCGCTGGTCGCGGACGAGCACGGCGACCGGCTCCGGCACCGGCGCGACGACCGTCCGCCGGCGGGACGTGAACCGGAGATGGGCGATCTCGGCGGACACCGTGAACGCGAACTCCGCGCGCAGCCACTCCCATCCCGGCGGCCCGAGCATGGCCAGTTCCTGCACGATCGGCTCGATCAGCCGCGCGGCCCGCGCCGCCTCCGCGCCGCCCGCGCCCGCCGCGCCGCCCGGCTCGGGGCCGACGACGGTGAACTCGCCGGCGGCCGGCCCGTCCTGGTCGCCGTCCTGCTCCAGCCAGCGCACGAACTCGGCCATGTACTCGTCGGCGTCGAGCCCGGCGCGCGGGGGCCACGTGTCACGCGGGGGCCGCGGGTCGTTCCCGGACTGGACGGCGCGCTCCCGCGCGGTGAACTCGTCCTGCGCGACCTGCGGCGGCACCGACGACGACACCTCCTCGACGCGGCCGGAGTCGCCCACAAGGAACACCGACCGCCCCACCGGGAGGTCGAGGAACGCCATCGGGTCGCTCTCGTCGACCTCCACCGGCGCGTACACGCTCCAGCCCGCCGCGAAACGGTCCGCCGCCAATCCGGTCGTGGGGTAATCCAGGCCGTGCGAGCGGATCCATTCCACCACGAGGGAAATCGCTTGCGCGGCGTCCATTCGTCCGGCCTCCTGCGTGTCGTTCAGGTCACCCTATGTGGTGAGCCGGTCGCACGGAAGCGGCCCGGCGATACCGGAGCGCGGAGGCGCATCTCACAGCGCGGGCCCTTTCCCGGCGCGGCACGGAAGGACCACTCTGAACCGATGGAGGCGACCATCGCCGGTGACCACATCCTTTTCCAGCGGTACGGCTTTCGGGGGGCCACGGTCCACCCCGCCGGGATGATCACGCGTGAGCGGATCCGCGACGCCGACTGGAAGGCCATGCGACCCGAGATCCGGACGACCTCCGGCGAGACCCTGTTCCTCTCTTGGCGGCAGCAGGCCGAGCTTGAACGGTTCTGCGGCCGCAACGGCGTCGTGAGGAGATTCCGCTTCGACGTCTGGGGAGATCTCCTCGAACCGTTCCTCGACACCCGCTTCGAGCCCGAACAGGAACGCGCGACCCTCGCCCGATTGGGCGGCGCCGGATTCTCCTCGCGGGAGGTCGCCGAGATCCGGCGGCGCCTCACTCCGCTGATGCACGCCTACAACTTCGACGCCATGGTGTGGGAGTGGGCCTATCTCGGCTTGTTCGACCTCCTCAACGCCGCGAATGCGCCCGTCGTCGACCAGGGCATCCGGGACGGGCTCGGTGAACCGGCGGCGTTCTACGACTGGACAATGGCGATCGCCGACCGGCCGCGTTCGTCCGAACTCGGAATCGAGGGAAGCGAAGCAGATGCATCCTGAGCGCGCGCCGTACGAGACGGGAATGCTCGATGTCGGTGACGGCGAGCGGGTGTACTGGGAGGTCAGCGGCAATCCCCGGGGAAAGCCGGCGCTGGTCGTCCACGGCGGCCCCGGGTCGGGGCGCAGCCCCGGCATGCGCCGCTTCTTCGACCCGGAGCGCTACCGCGTCGTCCTGTTCGACCAGCGCGGCTGCGGGCGCAGCACCCCGCACGCGAGCGACCCGGAGACGGGCCTGGAGCACAACACCACCTGGCATCTTGTCGCCGACATGGAACGGCTCCGCGAGCACCTCGGCATCGAGCGCTGGCTGCTGTACGGCGGTTCGTGGGGTTCGACGCTGCTGCTCGCCTACGCGGAGGAGTACCCGGAGCGCGTGTCGGAGATCGTCATCGCGAGCGTCACCACCACGCGGCGATCGGAGATCGACTGGCTCTACCGGGGCGTCGGACGCTTCTTCCCCGAGCAGTGGGAGCGGTTCGCCGCGCGCGCACCCGGTGCCCGGACCGGCGGCGAGATCACCGCCGCCTACGCGCGCCTGATGGAGCATCCCGACGCCTTCATGCGGGAGCAGATCGCGGCCGACTGGTGCGCCTGGGAGGACGCCGTCCTGTCCGGGGAGACGAAGGGCGCGGCGAACCCGTACGGCGATCGCCCGCCGGCGGCGCGGTTGGCGCTGGTGCGCATCTGCGCCCACTACTTCTCGCACGGCGCGTGGCTGGACGAGGGAGTGCTGCTGCGGAAGGCGAGCCGGCTGGCGGGCATTCCGGGCGTGCTCGTCCACGGGCGGCTGGACATGGGCGGGCCTCTCGGCACGGCCTGGGAGCTCAGCCGGGCCTGGCCCGGCTCGGAACTGATCGTCGTGGAGGACGCGGGCCATCTGGGGAGCGCGGCGGTGCGCGGCCATGTCGTCAGGGCTCTCGACGCCTTCGCGGCGGGAGCGGCGTGATCCCCGAGGACGCGATTTAGCCGGAACCGGCCACGGCTGCGAGGTTTGAGCAAGGGCGCCGCGGGTGAAGCGCCGGGGTCCGCCGGTGGCGCGGCTGCGTGACCTGGGGCCGTCAGTGCGTCCTGACAGCGCTTTCACCGGCGGCGTCATACCGGCGTTGGTCCACTGAAAATTGCGATGGTTGCGCCGGGAATAGGACTTCTGCAAGATCATGGCTGGTGTACTCCGCGCGTCCGGGAAACCGCGGCGCGCGGCGGGACCTCCGTCACCGATCGCCTCCGGTCAGCGGACGGCAGGACTGGAGCAAGCCTTGCCCGAGGGCGCCAGCTCAACGCCGGCGGAAGGAAAGCGAGAGCGGCAGGAACGGTTCGCCAGGGACCTGCGGGCCCTGCGCGCCGCCGCGGGCAACCCGTCGTTCCGCACCATGGCCGGCAAGTCGGGCACCGTCAGCCACACGACGCTGCACGAGGCGGCGAAGGGCATCCGCTTCCCGAGCTGGCTGACGACGAAGGCGTTCGTCGAGGTGTGCGGCGGCGACGTCGAGGAGTGGCGCGCCCGCTGGTCCGCCGCGCTCGGCACCGAGGAGGCCCCCGAGGCCGAGGCTGGCGTCGAGGCGGAGCCGGTCGCGGCCGCGGACGACCCGGACGAGCACCGGGACATCGTCGAGGTGCCGGGTGACGGCCCCGGGAGGCCGGTGCGCAGGTACGTCGTCGTCGGTGCGGCCTGTTGCGGGCTGCTGATCGCCGGGGCGGCGTCCTGGTACCTGCGGCAGGCCGACGATGACGTGCGTCCCGGGACGCGCGCCACCGAGGCCCGGGAGACGCCGCCGCCCAGCCCTCTCATCAGCGGCGACAGGAGCACGTTCGTCGGCGACGTCACCATTCCCGACGGGACGTCGGTGAAAGTCGGCCGGCGGTTCGTCAAGACGTGGGAGATCAGGAACAGCGGGACCGCGCAATGGCACGGACGATTCCTGCAAAGGGCGGATCTGCCGGCTGACAACGGAACCTGCTCAACGCCCGGAAAGGTCCGGGTCCCCGACACCGCGCCCGGAAAGCGAGTACGGATCAGCGTCCCCGTCGTCGCGCCGAGCCGTCCGGGCTCCTGCTGGGTCGGCTGGAAGATGGTGGACGGCCGCGGACAGCAGTTCCTCCCCGGTGCCAGACCCATCTACTTCGTGGTCAACGTCGTCGAGTAGCAGGTACGCCCGTCCCACGGCTGTCAGACAATGTCACGCCTTGTCAGGTGCCATACCGGACAACACCGCCCACTGCGAGTCTGGGGCCGTCCGCGCTCGAACGGACCCCGAACAGAAGGGCGATCGACGTCATGAACCTCGCCAAGACGGCCCTGGCCGGCCTCCTCGCCGTGCCCGCGGTCGTGGGAATTCCCGCCGTCGCCAACGCCGAATCCGCGCCCGGCTGCTCCGGCACCGTGCAGATCGGCAGCACCGCGCACATCTACTCGGGCGGCCAGACCTTCGCCTCGGTGAAGCAGTTCAAGGGCTGCGGAAAGAACTGGTCCTACGTGTACGTGTGGGAGGGCTACCGCAATTCGCACAGTTCCTGGAACGCGTGCGCCGCCGTCGGCGACAACAACACCAGGACGCTCGAAGGCACACAGTGCCGGACCAAGGCCAAGGAGGTCTGGTCGCTCGGTACCAACACCCTCGCGCACTGCACGCAGGCCATCGGCTGGATCCCGAACGGCGCGTCCGCCAAGACGAGCGAGCGCTGCTGAGAAGAGGAACCCGCCGTGGGCGGTGCCGGCGGCACCGCCCACGGGGGCTCTCACAGGGTGAGCATCGTGCGGGTGGCGATGGCCCCGTCCTGGAGCGGTTTCAGGGCCAGGCGCATCAGGACCAGCACGTTGTCGTCACCGGCGATGCGGTTGGCGCTGACCTTCTCGCAGGTCTGGCACTGATGGATGATCATCCACTCGCCGTCGGAGCGCGCGGACAGCGTCAGCGGCTCCATGCGCCGGCGGCACGCGGACGCCCGGTCCCCCGGAACGCGGTGGTCCACGTGCAGGCTGACCAGGCAGTTCGGGCAGTGGTTGCGGTGGGCGCTGCCCGGCGCGTCCAGGGACACGTCGAGCCGGCACCCCACGCAGCGGAAGGCGCCGGCGCGCCCGCCCTCGAGGTGCAGGACGTCCTTGTGCCGCTGGGGCCGCCGCCCCCGCGGGCTCTTTCGCCGCGGCATGTCAGAACGACCCGAACGGTTCGAGCGGGAACGGCGGCTGCGCCAGCGGGCGCACCGCCATGCGCATGAGGATGAGCTGGTTGTCGTCCGAGCACACCGGGTTGGACGTGAGCAGGTCGCAGCCCACGCAGCGATGGATGACCATCCAGTCGCCGGTGCGGAGCACCGCGATGGCGATGGGCATCATGCGCGAGCGGCAGTCGCTCCGGCCGCCTTCGATGTGGTCGGTGACGTGCTCTGAGTGCAGGCACGCAGGGCAGTGGTTGCGGCGCGTACCGTCGGACGCGCGGACGGTGACGGTCAGACCGCATTTGATGCAGAGAAAGGTGTCGGACACCCGGATGCTCCTTGCTGAGAGTCGTCAAAAGACAGCAAGAGGCGGCCGAGCGGTCTCGGCGAAACGGCTACGGAATGCGCCGAGTAACGCTCGGCACGGGCCGGGACATAAACCCTCTTCCTAAGGCACAAGGCCAGGTACATGCGATCTGGTCGGCTCACCAGCGTAGACACCGCCCCACGCCGCACGCGACTGGTTTTCCCGGCCCTCCGTGTCAGGTCAGCGCTGCGATGGCGGTGTCAACGTCGGCTTCCGTTGTGTAGAGGTGGAAGGCCAGGCGTGCCGCGCCGTTGCGGACGGATGCCCGGATGCCCGCCGCCGCGAGCCGCTCGGCCGCGTCCGGGCGGGTGACGGTGGCGATCGCGCTGTCGCCGGGCGGCAGACCGAGGCCGCTCCGGAACCGGTTGGCCATCCGCAGGTCATGGTCGTGGATCGGGCCTATGCCGATCTCCAGGAGCAGTTCCAGCGCGGGGGCGGCCGCGACGTAGGAGAACCAGGGCGCGGCGATGTCGAACCGGCGGGCGTCCTCGGCCAGCCGCAGCGGCGGGCCGTAGGAGGCGTCGCCGTCACCGGCGTACCAGTTGGCGGCGAGCGGCCGGATGCGGTCGCGCACGGCCGGGCTCACGTAGCAGAAGGCGGTGCCGCGCGGGCACATCAGCCATTTGTAGGCCGAGACGGCGAGGACGTCGAAGGACGTCGCGTCGACCGGGAGCCAGCCGACCGCCTGGGTGGCGTCGGCGACCACGAGCGCGCCGTGCGCGCGTGCTGCGGCGACGACCTCGGCCGCCGCGGCGACCTCGCCCGTCGCGGACTGGACGAGGCTGAAGGCGACCGCGTCGGTGCGCTCGTCGATCGCGCGGGGCAGGTCGGCGGGCGGCACCGTGCGCACGTCGAGGTCATGCACGAGCCAGGGGAACAGGTTCGAGGTCTGTTCGATGTCGGGGACGACGACCCGCGAGCCGGGCGGCAGCGAGGCCGCGACCGGGGCCAGTACCTGCGAGGCGGAGGCGCCCACGGCCACGTCGCCGGGCGCGACGCCGACCAGGCGCGCGAACGCGGTGCGCGCCCGACCGGTGGACCGGTCCCATTTGTCCCAGCCGGTGGCCCCGCGGCGCCACTCGGCCAGCGCGCTCTGCAGCGCGTCGAACGCGGGCGCCGGCGGTACGCCGTAGCTCGCGGTGTTCAGCCATCCCGGCTCCAGGTCCCATAGATGTACCGCGTCAGCCAGATTCACCCTGGTGAGCCTAAAAGGGGGCAGAGAGGCAGCCCGCAGTGGGTGCGCGGGCGAGTGGCCCGGCGCTTGCGGGTGCCGGGTCGCGAAACCTTGTGAAGCCGGGGTGAAAGCGAGGTGAAGGCGGGGAGCCGCAGTGTTCTCCGCATGGCGATAGAGGCGAGGCAGACGGCCATCTCGGTGGTCGGGCTGCGGAAGGCGTTCGGGGAGAAGACCGTCCTCGACGGGCTGGACCTGGAGGTGGCGCGCGGGACGGTGTTCTCGCTGCTCGGGCCGAACGGAGCGGGGAAGACGACGGCGGTGCGGATCCTGTCGACGCTGATCCGGGCGGACGGCGGCGAGGCGCGGGTCGCCGGGTGCGACCTGATGCGCGACCCCGACGGGGTGCGCAGGGCGATCGGTGTCACCGGGCAGTACGCGGCGGTGGACGGGCTGCTCACCGGGCGGGAGAACCTCATCCTGATGGCCGACCTCCACCATCTGGGGAAGGCCGCCGGGCGGCGGGCCGCCGACGAGCTGCTGGAGCGGTTCGACCTGGTGGAGGCGGCGGGCCGGACCGTCGCGACGTACTCGGGCGGGATGCGGCGGCGGCTCGACATCGCGATGACGCTGATCGGGAGCCCGCAGATCATCTTCCTGGACGAGCCGACGACCGGGCTCGACCCGCGCAGCCGCCGGACGACCTGGGAGATCGTCCGCGGCCTGGTGCGCGGCGGCGTGACGATCTTCCTGACCACGCAGTACCTGGACGAGGCCGACCAGCTCGCCGACCGCATCGCGGTGCTGGACGGCGGCCGGATCGTCGCCGAGGGGACGTCCGAGGAGCTGAAGCGGCTGGTGCCGGGCGGGCACGTCCGGCTGCGGTTCGCCGGGCCGGGCGAGCTGGACGCGGCGGCGCGCGTGCTCGGCGAGGCCGCGCGGGACGACGACGCGCTCGCGCTGCAGGTGCCGAGCGACGGCGGCGTCCGGTCGCTGCGGGCGCTGCTCGGGCGGCTGGAGGACGCGGCCGTCGAGGTCGGCGAGCTGTCCGTGCACACCCCCGACCTGGACGACGTGTTCCTCGCCCTCACCGGCCAGAAGGAGCAGAAGGAGCAGAAGGAGCAGGTCGCACGATGAGCGCGCTCGCACTGGCGATGACCGACTCCGCGACGATGCTGCGCCGCAACCTGCGGCACGCGCTGCGGTACCCGTCCCTGACGCTCGCGGGCATGATGATGCCGATCTTCATCATGGTGCTGTTCGTCGGCGTGTTCGGGAACGTGCTCGGGGACGGCGTCGGCGGCGCCGCCAAGGGCGACTACATCAACTACGTGGCGCCGGGGATCATCCTGATGGGGATCGCGTCCGGGTGCCTGCAGACGTCGGTCTCGGTGTGCGTCGACATGACCGAGGGCATCGTGGACCGGTTCCGGACGCTCGGCATCGCGCGGGCCTCCCTGCTGACCGGCCACGTGATCGGCAGCATGGTCCAGACGCTGCTGAGCACGGTCGCGGTCGTCGGCGTGGCCGTCGCGATGGGGTTCCGGGCGAGCGGGAGCGTCCTCGACTGGCTCGCCGCGGCGGGGCTGCTGGTGGCGCTCACGTTCGCGCTGACGTGGGTGGGCGTCATGCTCGGGCTGCTGGCGAAGAACCCCGAGGGCGCGAGCAACACGCCGATGATCGTGCAGTTCCTGCCGTTCTTCGGCAGCGCGATCGTCCCGCCGGAGTCGATGCCGGCCGGGGTGCGGTGGTTCGCCGAGTACCAGCCGTTCACGCCGATCAACGAGACGCTGCGCGGCCTGCTGACCACGTCGCCGGACGGGGCCGACGCGACGGCGGCCGCGGCCTGGTGCGCGGGGCTCGCCGTGGCCGGCTACACGGCGTCGAAGGTGCTGTTCAACCGGAAGGCGCCTCGGTAGCGAGCGCCCGCGCGGCGTTCCAGAGGCCCTCCCGGGAGAGGCCGGCGTACTCCGCCGCCGCGGCGCGGTACGCCGGCTCGTCGGCGTCGAGGGCGGCGCGGCGGGCGGCGGCGGGGGACATGGTCGGCTGGAAGGACCGGCTGAAGTGCATCCGCTCCGCCAGCGCGATCCGGCGCGCGGCGCGGGTCCGGTCCTCGTCGATCATGGCGAGGGCCAGCAGGAGCGCGCCGCAGATGGGCAGGTCCATGACGGCGGGCGGCAGCGGGTGCGCCGCCTCGGCCAGCAGCGCGGACAGCTTGCCGGGCAGCCCTTCGGCGAGGTCTTGGACGAGGTCGAGCCGCCCGTGCCGCGCATGGGCGACGACGGTGACGCAGTGGGTGTCCACCGTCCACGGGTCGAGGCCGAGCGCGGGGGCGGGGAGTTCCTCGTCCGCGAGGCGCGACGCCGCCTCCCGCCACAGGCGCAGGCCCGTCTCGACGTCGCCGCGCCCGAACGCGATCTCCGCGCGCGCGCCGAGGCTGAAGGTGGCCATGCCCGGCGAGTCGTAGGGACCCTCGGAGATGGACTGCTCCAGCAGCCGCTCCGCCTCGTCGAGCCGGCCGAGGTGGAGGTGGACGGCCGCGAGCGCCCACAGCAGCCCGAACATGTCGGGCCAGCCGTAGCGGTCGAGGAAGTCCAGCGAGGCCCGCAGGTGGTGCGCGGCCTCCGCCGGCCGGTCGACCTGCATCAGCAGCTCGCTGAGCCGCGAGTGGGCGATCAGCCGCAGCCAGGGCGAGGGGGCGGTCTCCGCCGCCTCCGCCATCGCCTCGGTGGCCTCCAGCGCGCCCGGCAGGTCGCCCTCGTGCTCGCGGATGTAGCCGGTGACGCAGTCCGCGAGGGCCGCGAGCAGCGGCCGGTCGCCGGCGCGCATCCGGTCGAGCGCCGCGCAGTCGGGGCCCAGGATCTCGGGCGCCGACCCGACCAGGACCGCCAGCGCCCGGACGAGGCCGTCCGGCTGCACGGGCGGGAGCCGGCGCAGCGCGACGAGCGCGCGGGTGACCCGCGGCCCCTTCAGCATGACCGTGGTGAGGACGCTCAGCGCCAGCGCCGTCCGGGTGACGCCGACGTCCCGCGGGCCGGGGCGGAACCGGCTCAGCACGCCGGCGGTCTCCTCCACCACCGTGATCATCCGGCTGAAGGCGGACTCCAGCGTCCACAGGCCGCCCAGCACCGCCGTGGCCGCCGCGACCGCGGGGCCGTCCCGCCGGGCGAGCCCGTGCCGGAGCGCCTGGAGGAGGTTGTCCTGCTCGGCGCGGACGCGGTCCAGCGGCGCGACGGGATCGGCCCCGAACAGCTCCTCGTGGTGCGCCGCGCCGAACTCGCGCGCCCAGGCGAGCAGCCCGTCCACCGCGCGCTCCGTCTCCCCTTCGGCCTCGCGGTGGGACGCGCTGAACTCGCGGACGCTCTCCAGCATCAGGAACCGCGTGCCCGCGCCGTCCTCGGCCGTGGCGAGCAGCGATTGGCCGACGAGGTCGTCCAGGACGTCGAGCGCGTCGCCGTCCAGCAGGTGGCGGGCCGCGTCCAGGGTGAAGCCGCCGGAGAAGATCGACAGCGCCCGCATCGCGGCGCGCCGGGACGGCGACAGCAGGGCCCAGCTCCAGTCGACGACGGCGTGCATCGTCCGGTGCCGGGACGGCGCGTCGCGGGCGTTCCCGCGCAGCAGCGCGAACCGGTCGTCCAGCCCGCGGGCGATCTCCGGCACCGACATGACCCGGACGCGCGCCGCCGCCAGCTCCACCGCGAGCGGCAGCCCGTCGAGGTGCCGGCACAGCTCCTCGACGGTGCCGGGCGCCAGGCGCACGCCGGGACGCGCGGCCGAGGCCCGCTGCCGGAACAGCTCGACCGCCGCGTCCAGGCCGAGCGCGGGCAGCGGGTACACCGACTCCGACGACAGGCCCAGCGGCGCGCGGCTGGTGGCCAGCACCCGCACGTCCCGCGTCATCGACACCAGGGCGCCGACCAGGGCGGCGACGCCGTCGACGACGTGCTCGCAGTTGTCCAGGACGAGCAGGACCGGGCCGGGGCCGAGCGCGTCCACGATCCCGGGGAGCGTCCCGCCGGGGCGGCGCGGCGCCCGCCGGGCCTCGCCCACGCCGAGCACCGACGCGACCTCGCCCTCCACGTCCCCGTCCCGCGCGACGCCGGCCAGCGTGACGACGTGCACCGCGCGCTGCGGCGCGTCCCGCGCCACCGCGTGCGCCAGCCGCGTCTTGCCGAGCCCGCCCGTGCCCACGATCGAGGTGACGCGGGACGTGCGCAGCAGCTCCAGGACGGCGGCGAGGTCGCCGTCGCGGCCGAGCAGCGGGTTCGGCTCGTGCGCGACACCGCGCCGGACCACCGGGGCCTCGTCGCGCAGCAGGTCCTCCTGGACGCCTTGCAGGGCCGCGCCGGGGTCTGTCCCGAGCGAGTCGCGCAGCGAGCGCCGGTAGGTCTCGTAGCGGGCCAGCGCGGCGGACGGCCCCGCCGTCGCGGCCTCGCATCGCAGCAGCTCGGCGAGGACCTCTTCGTCGCGCGGGTACTCGTGCGCGACAGCGCGCAGCGCGTCGAATCCCTCCTGATGCCGTCCGAGCCGGGCCAGCGCAAGCGCGCGCGCACGGCGCAGCGTCCCGTAGGTCGAGGTGCGCTCGGCCCGCAACACGGAGAGGGGGTCGCTGCCTTCATCCGGTGTCGGCGGCCCGTCCCACAGTGCGAGCCCTTCCTCCGCATGCGCCAGCGCCGCTGCGTGGTTCCCGTCCCGGGCGGCCTGTGCACTCGCCTCCGCAGCGAGCAGCACGGCGCACGCGTCCACCTCGGACTCGTCGAGCCCCAGCCGGTACCCGGTGGGCGTGCTCTCGATGACGTCCGCGCCTAGCTGCGACCGCGCGCGCGACACCACGACCTGGAGCGCCTTGGCCGGGTTCTCTGGACGATCGTCCGCCCAAAGCCCTTCGACCAGTCGCGCAACGGACGCACCGCCCCGCGCTTCGGCGGCGAGCAGCGCGAGCAGCCCTCGCACCCGTGGGCTCGTGACGTCCCGCCCCCGGCAGGCGACCCGCGACAGCAACGTCAGTTCCACGGGGACAGCGTAGGGCGTACCCGAAAAACGCGATAGGTCTCGACTTCGCGCCCGGGCGCGGACGAGGAGGGCGCGGGTCAGGCGCGGTAGTGGCGGCGCAGGGCCACGCCGGCGGCGACGCCGCCGGCCAGGGCGCCTGCGCCCGCGGCGGCCGGGAGGGCGATCATGGTGACCTTGCGGCCGGTGCGGAAGTCGTGGATCGGCCAGCCGTGGTCGCGGGCGTGGGCGCGCAGCTCGGCGTCGGGGTTGACGGCGTGCGGGTGGCCGACGGCGGTCAGCATCGGCAGGTCGTTGATCGAGTCGCTGTAGGCGGAGCAGCGGGCGAGGTCGAGGCCCTCCCGGGCGGCGAGCGCGCGGACGGCCTCCGACTTGGCCGGGCCGTGCAGCAGGTTGCCGACGAGCCGGCCCGTGTAGACGCCCTCGCGGGTCTCGGCGACGGTGCCGAGCGCGCCGGTGAGGCCGAGGCGGTGCGCGATCGTGCGGGCCACCTCGACGGGCGTCGCGGTGACGAGCCAGACCTGCTGGCCCGCGTCCAGGTGCCCGAGGGCGAGGGTGCGGGTGCCGTGCCAGATGCGGTCCGCCATCACCTCGTCGTAGATCTCCTCGCTCAGCCGGACGATCTTGTCGACCCGCTGCCCGGCGACGAAGGCGAGCGCGGCCTCCTTCGCGCTGCCGATGTGCTCGGAGTTCTCGCTGCCGCGCAGCCGGAACGCGGCCTGCCCCCAGGCGAACATCGCGAGGTCGCGCATGGTGAACAGCTTGCGGGCGGCGAGCCCCCGCGCGAAGTAGTAGATGGACGCGCCGCGCATCATCGTGTTGTCCACGTCGAAGAACGCCGCGGCGGCGGGGTCCGGCACGGGCAGCGGACCGGGCGGGGCCGCTGCCGCCGCGGCGGCCTCCCCGGCGCTCTTGTGGTCCACGTCGCGTTGCCAGAATCGCCGCATGAGGCGAAGCCTAGTCAACCGCCTCCCCGCGCCCCTCCTCCCGGCGGCGGTTGCGGCACTCTTCATCCCGGTCGCCCGCGGCCGCCACCAGCCGTTCACGCAGTACTTCGCGGAACCGCGGATCCGGCCCCGTCCCCCCGCCCGCCCGCAGCCGGGCGAGCACGTTCCCCTGCTCGATGGTGCTTCCTCGTCTCGTCTTCACAGCCCGGTTCTCATCGGCCGCTCCCTCGCGGTGTGCCGGGCGCGCCTGCGCCTCTGACCGGAGAAACGATCGGGCGGTGGGCCGGGTTACGGCCCACCCGGCGCGTCAGCGGCGCAGATCGTCGGGGAGCATGCGCGCGAGGGAGCGGACGGCGCGGTACTGCAGCGCCTTGATGGCGCCCGGCTTCTTGCCCATGACGAGCGCGGTCTCGGCGACCGACAGGCCGTGCAGGAACCGCAGGACGACGCATTCCTGCTGCTCCGAGCCGAGCCGCCGGACGGCGAGCAGCAGCGTCCGGTTGGTCAGCGCGTCGAGGACGGTCCGCTCCGGCCCCTCGTGGTGGCGGGCCGGCTCGATCAGCTCGGCGGTGCAGACCTCCAGCCGGTAGCGGCCGGACTTGAAGTGGTCGGCGACGAGGTTCCGGGCGATCGTCACCAGCCAGGCGCCGAAGTCCTTGCCCTGCCAGTGGAAGTCGCAGATGCGGCGGAGGGCGCGCAGGAACGTCTCGCTCGTCAGGTCCTCGGTGAGGGAGTGCGTCCCGACCCGGTAGTAGATGTACCGGTAGACGAGCTCGACGTAGTGGTCGTAGAGGGAGCCGAACGCGTCGGCGTCGCCGTCCCGGGCGCGCAGGACCAGCGCCTTCAGGACCTCCGCCCGGTCGGATCCGGGCTCGGCGCGCCGGGAACGCCGAGGAAGCGGGATGACCCCGGCATCGAGGGACAAGCTGCTCATGCAGTTCTCCTCGGGGCGTACGCGACCTCCGGCGTGATCTGCCACTCTAGATACCGGAAGGTACGGGAAGCAATGGCCGGTTTCGTGGGGCCTTTCCCGCTCTTCGGCGGCGCGGTTACCCGTCCGCTCGCGGCATCGGGCACCATTAGGCGCGATGGTCTCCGCTCTTCTCGCGCTTCTGGCGACCCTTGGCGCCCTGGCCGCCACCGGGTTGCTGGTTCAGCGCGCCCACAAGGACCGGCTGCTCTACCTCATCGCGTGGTCCTTCACCCAGGTCGGGCTGACGCTCGCGCTGCTGTGCATGGCCCTCGGCTTCATGATGGGGTTCAACGGCCCGCTGTTCCGGGTCATGGAACTCGGCGCCGCGCTGATCGGGCCGGTGTGGCTCGCGCTCGGCATGGTCGAGCTGATCGCGCGCTACGTGCAGGTGCGGTTCGCGGGATGGCTCTTCGCGATCTCCTACACGGTGGTCGCGATCGTGATCCTCATCCTGGACCCGCTCAAGGGCTCGCTGTCCAAGAGCCTGCCCAAGCCGGGCTCCACCTACGACGCGCTGCCGCTGCTGCTGATCGACGGCGCGCACGTCGTCGCGGTGGTGTCCCTGGCCGCGTGCACCGGCGTCACCGCGTGGCTCGCGAGCAAGCAGGACCAGGAGGCCGCCGAGCTGCTGATCCCGGTCGCGCTGGTCGCGCTCGCGGGCGTGCTGGTCGTCAGCGGCACCCGCGGGTTCCTGCCGGCGCCGCTCGCGGTGATCGCGCTCGGCGCCGCGGTCGGGCTCGTCTGGTACGGCGCGATGCGCACGATCCCCGTCTACGACGAGGACGGCGACTACGACGAGTACGAGGGCTACGACGACCAGGACGGCTACCGGCCCGCGACCGGCTACGAGGAGCAGCCGTACGCGGCGAAGCCCGAGCCCGTCCCGGCGCCGACCCCCTCGCCCGAGCCGCGGCGCGGCGAGCTGCGCTTCCCGGAGCCGTCGGTCGAGGAGCTGCGCTTCTCCGACAACCCGGCCGGGCCGACCGCCGTCGACGGCCTGGGCGGCCCCGCCGGGCTGCCCGGCCTGCCGGGCGCCCCGGTGCCCGCGCCCGGCGGTGACCTGGCGAACGCGTGCGGCCAGATCACCGTCTACACGCTGCTGGACGGCCGCGAGGACGCCTTCGACCGGCTCGCCGCCGACCTGGTGAAGGCCGCGCTGGCGGCCGAGCCGGACACGGTGATCTTCGCCTGCCACGAGGTGGTCGGCGGCCCCACGCAGCGGATCTTCTACCAGCTCTTCCGGGACGAGGCGGCGTTCGCCGCGCACCGGGGCCAGGCGCACCTGCGCCGGTTCCTGGCGGAGTCGCGCACGCACGTGCTGGCCACGAACGTGATCGAGTTGAAGCTCGGCCCGGCCAAGGTGCCGCTGCCGGCGCCGGGGGTCCCCGGGAGGTGACATGCCGGACGAAATCATGATCACGCTGCTCGGCAAGCCGGGCTGCCATCTGTGCGACGACGCCCGCGCGGTGATCGAGCGGGTCGCCGGCGAGCTCGGCGTCGCGTGGGAGGAACGCGACATCACGAAGTCGGAGGCCGACTACGAGCGGTACTGGGAGCAGATCCCGGTCACGCTGGTCAACGGCGTCCAGCACGACTTCTGGCGGGTCGACGAGGACCGGCTGCGCGCCGCCGTCGGCAAGCTCCGCTGACCGGCGAAAACCCGCCGGGGGTGTCGGGTCGGTCACATCCGAACGACATTCGGGTTGTGGGCCCGTAGGCTGGAAGGCCCAGTGGGGCGGCGTTTCCGCGCGTCCGCCCGGCCCGTCCGACCGGGGGGTGACTTTGTGCGCGTGTTCACAAAGGCTTAACCTGGTGGCCAGCCCTGGGGGCGGTCGGGCCGCGGTCGTCAGGCCGTTACCGAGCCGCGCAGGCCGGGGCGAGGGGGCCATCCGGCGCCCCGTCCCCAGCGTCGAGCTTGAAGAGCAGGCCGTGACACCTCGACAGAACCGGCACCGCGACCGCGCGGGCCGCGGCATCCCCGAAGCCACCGTGGCGCGGCTCCCGGTGTACCTGCGGGCGCTCACCGGGCTCCAGGAGCGCGGCGTCGCGACCGTCTCCTCCGAGGAGCTGGCGGCGGCGGCCGGCGTGAACTCGGCCAAGCTCCGCAAGGACCTGTCCCACCTCGGCTCCTACGGCACGCGCGGCGTCGGCTACGAGGTCGAGTACCTCGTCTACCAGATCTCCCGCGAGCTCGGCCTCACCCAGGACTGGGTGATCGCCATCATCGGGGTCGGTAACCTGGGCCGTGCGCTGGCCGGCTACGGCGGTTTCGCGTCCCGCGGCTTCCGCGTGGCGGGCCTGCTGGACGCGGACGAGGCCATCGTCGGACAGGAGATCTCCGGCATGACGGTGGCGCACATCGACCGGCTGGAGGACATCATCGCGGGCCACGGCGTGTCCATCGCCGTGATCGCGACCCCTGCGGGCGCCGCCCAGGGAGTCTGCGATCGCGTGGTGGCCGCGGGCGTGACCAGCGTCCTGAACTTCGCCCCCGGCGTGCTGTCGGTGCCCGACGGGGTCGACGTGCGCAAGGTCGACCTGTCGATCGAGCTGCAGATCCTCGCGTTCCACGAGCAGCGCAAGGCCGGCGGGCCGGACGGCTTCGCCCCGCTGGCCGCGGGCGACGCGCCGCCCGGGACTTCGCAGTACGTAGAGACGGTTGAGGCATGAGCGCGGTCGAGCGGGGGACCGGAACCGGAACGGCGGCGGGGCGGGCGTGAGGCGGGCGATCATGAGCGAGGACGCGGCATGAGCATTCTGGTGGTGGGTCTCAGTCACCGCAGCGCGCCCGTGGCGGTGCTGGAGCGGGCGGCGGTGGCCGGGGACGACCTGGCCAAGCTGCTGCACGCGGTGCACGACTCGGCGAACGTCGTCGAGGCCGCGATCGTCTCGACGTGCAACCGGGTCGAGATCTACGCCGTGGTCGACAAGTTCCACGGCGGCGTGTCCGCGATCTCCGAGCTGCTGGCCCTGCACTCCGGCGTCCCGATGGACGACCTGTCCCGGCACCTGTACGTCCACTACGAGGAGCGGGCCGTCCAGCACGTGTTCGCGGTGGCGTGCGGGCTGGAGTCGATGGTCGTCGGCGAGGGCCAGATCCTCGGCCAGATCCGGCAGGCGTTCAAGCTCGCGCAGGACGAGGGGACGCTCGGCCGCGACCTGCACGACGTCCTGCAGCAGTCGCTGCGGGTGGGCAAGCGCGCCCACCACGAGACCGGCATCGACAAGGCCGGCGCTTCGCTGGTCAGCGTGGGCCTGGACGTCGCCGCCCGGCACCTCGGCCCGCTGGACGGGGTGCGCGCGCTGGTGGTCGGCGCCGGGTCGATGAGCTCGCTGGCCGCGGCCACGCTGAGCCGCGCCGGGGCGGGCGAGGTGGTGATCGCCAACCGCACGCACGCGAACGCCGTCCGCCTCGCCGAGTCGCTGGACGCCCCGTCCCGCGCGATCGACCTGGCCGACCTGGACGACGCGCTCGCCGGCGCCGACCTCGTGGTGTCCTGCACCGGCGCGACCGGCCTGGTCCTGACGGCCGCGCAGCTGGCGGCGCGCGGCGTCGGGGACGACGGCCGGCGCCGCTTCTTCCTGGACCTGGCGCTCCCGCACGACATCGAGCGGTCCGTCCGCGAGCTGCCCGGCGTCGAGCTCGCCGGGCTGGACGACCTGCGCACCGCGCAGGAGGCCGCGAGGGCGATCGGCCCGGCGGCCGTCGAGGCGGTCCGGCGGATCGTGTGCGAGGAGGTCGAGGCGTTCCTCAGCGCCGCCCGCGCCGCCGCCGTCGCGCCGACCGTGGTCGCGCTGCGCAGCAAGGCGGCGAAGGTGGTGAACGCGGAGCTGGCCCGGCTGACCGGCCGGCTGCCGGAACTGGACGACCGGGACCGCAAGGAGATCGAGCAGACCGTGCGGCGCGTGGTGGACAAGCTGCTCCACGCGCCGACCGTCCGGGTCAAGGAGCTGGCGGCGGCGCCGGGCGGCGACTCCTACGCCGACGCGCTGCGCGAGCTGTTCGACCTGGACCCGAAGGCCCCCGAGGCGGTGGCCCGCGCCGACATGCGCGAGGACGAGCCCGCGGCCGAGATCGCGCCGGAGTGCGCGGAGGCGGACTGCGTCAGCCCCGCGCCCGTGTCGGCGAACACCGTGGCGAGCGCCGTGCCGCCGGACGGTGTCAACGTGGAGACGGTGAACGCCCAGGCCGCGAGCGTCCGGGCGGTCAGCGCCCGGCACGCGGCCCCGGGGCGTGAAGGAGACGAGACGTGACTACTGGCAAGGGCCGCGCGCTGCGGCTCGGCACCCGCAAGAGCCTGATGGCGACGACGCAGTCGCAGGGCGTCGCGGACGCGTTGACCCGGCTGACCGGGCATGCCGTGGAGCTGGTCGGGGTAACGACGCAAGGTGACGTCTCCAAGGCCCTGCTCGCCCAGATCGGCGGCACGGGCGTGTTCGTCAACGCCCTCCGCGACAAGATCCTGTCCGGTGAGGTGGACTTCGCCGTGCACTCGCTGAAGGACCTGCCGACCTCGGAGACGCCGGGCATCGCGCTGGCCGCGACGCCGCGCCGCGACGACCCGCGGGACGCGCTGTGCGGGCCGTCCAAGCTGGCCGACCTGCCGCGCGGCGCCCGCGTCGGCACCGGCTCGCCGCGCCGGGTCGCGCAGCTGCGCGCGCTCCGCCCGGACCTGGAGATCGTGCCGATCCGCGGCAACGCCGACACCCGGCTCCGCAAGATCGCCGACGGCGAGCTGGACGCCGTGGTGCTGGCGCACGCGGGCCTGAAGCGCATCGGCCGGCTGGCGGAGGTCGGCGAGGTCTTCGACCCCGACCAGATGCTGCCCGCGCCCGGCCAGGGCTCGCTCGCCCTCGAATGCCGCGCCGACCGCACCGACCTGCTGGAGCTGCTTGGAACGGTCGACGACGCCCCGACCAGGCGCGCCGTCACCGCCGAGCGGACGATCCTGGCGGTGCTGGAGGCGGGCTGCTCCGCTCCCGTGGGAACATACGCTGCCGAAGTAGATGAAGAGCTGCATCTGACCGCGACCGTCGCCGCGTACGACGGGAGCCGGCAGATCAGGCTGTCCGCAAGCGGCCACCCGGATGCCGCCGAGCAGATCGGCCGCGACCTCGCGGCCCGGCTGCTCGCGCAGGGGGCCGACCAGTTGATGGGGGAGCGCGATTGAGCCCCGCCGCGAAGAGCACCGCCGCCGAGAGCAGGGCGGGCGAGAGCAAGGCCGCCAGGAGCACCAAGGGCGCGGCCCCGGGCGCGTCCCCGGCGGCGCGCCGGACGACGGAGCCGGGGACGGTCGCGATCGTCGGCATGGGCCCGGGTGACCCGGGGCTGCTGACGCTGCGCGCCGCCGCCGAGCTGGAGCGCGCCGACACCGTCATCGTCAGCCGCGCGCACTGCCCCGACGACGTCCTCGCGCACTGCCGCGCGGACGCCGAGATCGTCGACACCGCCGAGGGCGACCCGGTGAAGATGGCCGTCCGCGCCGCCAAGGCCGGCCGGCGCGTGGTCCGGATGTTCGCCGGCGACCCGGGCGTCGCCTGCGGACTGGCCGCCGAGGGCGCCGCGCTGCACAAGGCGGGCGTGCCGTTCGAGGTCGTGCCGGGCGTGTCCGCGGTGACCGGCGTGCCGGGCTACGCGGGCATCCCGCTGACCGACCCCGAGCACCGCGAGTTCCGGTTCGTGGACGCCTCGTCCGGCGGCGTCGACTGGGAGGCGTTCGCGAGCGACTCCGCGACGCTCGTCATCACCGGCGCGGAGGGCGCGGTCGCCGACGTGGCCAAGGGCCTGGTCGCGGCCGGGCGCCCCGACTCCACCCCGGCCGCCATGACGAGCCTCGGCACCACCACCGAGCAGGAGACGGTCGTCTCGACGCTGAGCAGGCTCGCGGCCGACACCAAGGGCATGGAGTCGCCCGCCATGATCATCGTGGGGGACGTCGTGGCCTGGCGCGACCGGCTGTCGTGGTTCGAGACCAAGCCGCTGTTCGGCTGGCGGGTGCTGGTGCCGCGCACCAAGGAGCAGGCCGCGACCCTGTCGGACCAGCTCCGCGGGTACGGGGCCGTCCCGGACGAGGTCCCGACGATCTCCGTCGAGCCGCCGCGCACCCCCCAGCAGATGGACCGTGCCGTCAAGGGCCTCGTCACCGGCCGCTACGAGTGGGTGGTGTTCACCTCCACCAACGCGGTCAAGGCGATCCGGGAGAAGTTCGTCGACTACGGCCTCGACGCCCGCGCGTTCGCCGGGCTGAAGGTCGCCGCCGTCGGCGAGCAGACCGCGGCCGCGCTGGTCGAGTTCGGCATCCAGCCCGACCTCGTCCCGGCCGGGGAGCAGTCCGGCGAGGGCCTGGCCCGCGAGTGGCCGCCCTACGACGAGGACCTCGACCCGATCAACCGGGTGCTGCTGCCGCGCGCCGACATCGCCACCGACGTGCTGATCGCCCGGCTGACCGAGCTCGGCTGGGAGTGCGAGGACGTGACCGCCTACCGGACGGTCCGCGCCGCGCCGCCGCCCGCCCCGATCCGCGAGGCGATCAAGGGCGGCGGGTTCGACGCGGTGCTGTTCACCTCGTCGTCCACGGTGAAGAACCTGATCGGCATCGCCGGCAAGCCGCACAACGTGACGGTGATCGCGGTGATCGGGCCGCAGACCGCCAAGACCGCGCAGGAGTACGGGCTGCGCGTCGACGTGATGGCGGAGAAGCCGTCGGTATCGGCCCTCGCCGAGGCGCTCGCGGAGTACGGTGCGAACCGGCGGGCGGCCCAGATCGAGGCGGGGGACCCGCTCCGCAAGCCCAGCCAGATGCGCCGGGGGGCCCGGCGCCGGAAGTAGACCATCCAGAGGAACCCATGTCCGCACAGTTTCCCGTCGCCCGGCCGCGGCGGCTGCGCCGCACGCCCGCGCTGCGCCGGCTGACCGCCGAGACGCGGCTCGCGCCGGCCGATCTCATCCTGCCGATGTTCGTCAAGGAGGGGATCACCGAGCCGCAGCCGGTCGCGTCCATGCCGGGCGTGTTCCAGCACACCCGCGACAGCCTGCGCAAGGCCGCGCACGAGGCGGCCGAGGCCGGCGTCGGCGGCATCATCCTGTTCGGGATCCCGGCGGTGAAGGACGGCACCGGCTCCGGCGCCGACGACCCCGACGGGATCGTCCAGCTCGCGCTGCGCGACCTGGCGGCCGACCTCGGCGACGCCGCCGTCGTCATGACGGACCTGTGCCTGGACGAGTACACCGACCACGGGCACTGCGGCATCCTCACCGACGCGGGCGAGATCGACAACGACGCGACGCTGGAGCGGTACGCCTCGATCGCGGTCGCGCAGGCCGCGGCGGGCGCGGCCGTGGTCGGCCCGTCCGGCATGATGGACGGCCAGGTCGGCGCGATCCGGGGGGCGCTGGACGCCGCCGGCCACCCCGACGTCGCGATCCTGGCGTACTCGGTGAAGTACGCGTCGGCGTACTACGGCCCGTTCCGCGACGCCGCCGAGTGCGCGCCGCAGTTCGGCGACCGCTCCACCCACCAGCAGGACCCGGCGAACGCCGACGAGTCGATCCGCGAGGTGCTCCTCGACCTCGACGAGGGCGCCGACATGGTCATGGTGAAGCCAGCGGGCGCCTACCTCGACATCGTCCGCCGCGTCCGCGACACGGTGGACGTGCCCGTCGCCGCCTACCAGGTGAGCGGCGAGTACGCGATGATCGAGGCGGCCGCCGAGAAGGGCTGGATCGACCGCGAGCGCACCATCATGGAGTCGCTGGTCTCGATCCGCCGCGCCGGCGCCGACATGGTCCTCACCTACTGGGCGACCGAGGCCGCCAGGATGGCGTCCTGACGCAGGCCAGGACGGTCCCTAGTTACTTAGGGTCGTTTTCTGGGGGTTGCCGTGTCTGGGCGTGACACGTACGGGCATCATCGGTAACCAAGGAACCCACGCGCGACCTTGGGCTATTGGGGGGCGAGATGCTGGCGGTCACTGGGCACAGGCGGCAGAAGGCGGCACGGAACAACCGGATGGCCGCGGTCGCGCGGGAGTACGCGGAGCTCGGATGGCCGTGCTATCCGGGCGCCCACGTCGGCGCCGACCGGGCGTGCTCCTGCGACCGGATCGGGTGTCCCGACCCGGGCGCGCATCCGGTATCGGCGGCGTGGGCGCACCAGGCCAGCGTCGACCCCGACGTGATCGCGCGCTGGTGGGAGAAACGCCCGCAGGCCAACATCATCCTGCCGACGGGCCGGGTCTTCGACGTGTTCGACGTCCCGGCCGCCGCCGGCGCCATCGCCCTCGACCGGATCGAGCGGGACGAGCTTCCCGTCGGTCCGGTCGCGTCGTTCGGGGGCGAGCGGTACCTGTTCTTCGTCGCGACCCGCGGCGCGCCCGTCGACGAGGACGAGTGGTGGTCGTGCCACCTCGACACCCTGCCGGAGGACGTCGCCGAGACGCCGGGCATGCGGTGGCACTGCCGCGACAGCTACGTGGTCGCGCCGCCGTCCGTGCTGCCGTACGGGCGCGAGGTGGCCTGGGTGCGGCCGCCCGAGCGCGACTCGCTGCCCGACCCGCTGCGCCTCCTGGAGGTCCTCGCGGACGCCTGCGAGGGCGCCTGACCCAGCGCGGCGCCTGACTCGGCGCGGCGCCTGACTCGGCGCGGCGCCTGACTCAGCGCCGCGCCCGACACAGCGCCGCC
>NZ_JBFARO010000053.1:0-54935 GCF_040677125.1 Actinomadura sp. NPDC049382 | reverse complement strand
AACGTCATGTCGCTGCTCGGCGTCGCGGCGGCCGTCGTCACGACCGGCGGCGACCCGGCCGGCGGGGTCGCCCCCGGGCCCGGCGGGAACGGGACCGCGGCGGTCCCGGCGCTCGACGCGAAGACCGTGCTGCTCGCGGCGGCGGAGAAGGCCGGCGGGCAGCACGAGACGACCGGGGCGTACTGGCACCAGGTGACGGTCTCGTCCCACCTGTACCTGGTCGGGACGGGCGCGGACCGCTACGGCGTCGTCGTCCGCGACAAGGCGGAGACGTGGACGCCGAGCAAGCCGGGCGTCCGGTCGTGGACGCTCCAGCAGAACCTCGGCGCCAAGCCCGCCACGCCCACGGACGTGGCGGCGTGGCAGCGCGCCGGATCGCCGTCGGCGTTCCGGATCGAGGTTCCGCCTGCCCCGAACGTCAAGCCCGGCCAGGGCCGCCTGAAGGCGTTCACGGCGAAGGGCGCGCCCGGCCGCGCCGAGGTGCAGAGCGCGCCGCTCGTCGACGGCGACAAGGTGTTCTGGCTGGGGCGGAACGTGACCATGAAGGACCTGCGGTCGCTGCCGTCCGACCCGGCACGGCTCAAGGCCGAGCTGATGCGCTGGTACAAGGGCCACGGCACCGAGTCGAACGAGCGGATGCCGGCGGACCAGTGGCTCTACGAGGTGGCGCGCGGCCTGGTGATGGACATGCCGGTGAAGCCGGAGGTGCGGGCGGCCGGGTTCCGGATGCTGGCCGCGCTCCCCGCGGTGAAGTCGGTCGGGAAGGCCACCGACCCGGAGGGGCGGACGGGAAACGCCATCGCGGTGGACGAGCGGACGGACCGCGGTGTGATCCGCCGTCAAATGATCATTGATCTGGCCACCGGTACCGCACTGGCCAGCCAGAACATCGTGCTGGAGCCCGCGGCGGGAACGCGGATCCCGGCGGGGCGGACGGTGGACTCCACCGTCACGGTCACCGCGGAATGGACCGACTCCCACCCGCGCTGACCCGTTCCCGGAAGGGACGGTGCCGATCACGGTGCCGTCCCTTCCCGGCGTTTGCGGCCGAGATGTGATCAGGCGCTTTTGGGGGTGTGCCGGGCCGTTCTCTGCGCGGCCCGGCGCTGCGCGGCGGCGGCCTTCGCGCGGTTGAGGCTTTCCCTCACCTTGGCGGCGCCGCGCGTCGCGGTCCTGGTGTCCTTGGCGCGTCCGGCGTAAACGGCGAGCACCTCGGCGACGGGCGGCGGCTGCCATTCCTCCTTCGCGACGATCGGCAGGGCGGGGACGGCGGCGGGGATCGTGGCGGGTGCGGTTGCGGAGTTTCCGGGC
The DNA here is from genome assembly GCF_040677125.1 of Actinomadura sp. NPDC049382. Classification (NCBI taxonomy): domain Bacteria; kingdom Bacillati; phylum Actinomycetota; class Actinomycetes; order Streptosporangiales; family Thermomonosporaceae; genus Actinomadura; species Actinomadura sp. NPDC049382. The sequence goes on along the minus strand of NZ_JBFARO010000053.1, from coordinate 53,624 downwards.
ACGGGTTTTCCAAGCACGGGGACGAGCGCGAGATGCGATTGGCAGTGCGGGCACTGCACCCCCGGATGGGTGTCTCTGCTCATAACAGAAATCATTACGCGAGGGTCTGACAAAACAACCCCCTCTTTTAATCCGGGGCGGGGCCGGGGGTGGCGGCGGGGTTGCACCTACCTGGCCACCGGGAGACCTGCACTCCGCGCGGCGGCGTGGGTACAACGAGACCGTGACATCACATGAGCCTTCCTCGACGGCGGTGTTCTGGCCGCGCTGCTCGGCGGTCCACGGGTGCAGCGGGCGGGCCGCCGGCCCGCGCGGCGGGTGCGCCGCCCACCTGCGGCCCCGCGAGTTCGAGGAGTTCATGGGCACGCTGCGGCCGGGCGCCGACCTGGACCTGCGCGGCGTGACCGTCCCCGCGTGGCTCCTCGACGCCGTGCTGGACGCCGTCACCGGCCCGGACGGCCGCCCCCACCTCGGCCGGACCCGCTTCGACGGCGCCGTGCTCCCGTCCGACGCGGTGCTGCGCGGCGCCTGCGTGGAGGGCGACAGCTCGTTCGACGGCGCCTGCTTCCTCGGCGGCGTCTCGTTCTACGACGCGCGGTTCTTCGGCAACGTCTCGTTCCGGGGCGCGCGGTTCGGCCGCAACGCCTCCTTCCACGCGGCGCGCTTCCACCGGTACGCCTCGTTCGAGGAGGCCGTGTTCACCTGCGACGCCGTGTTCGGGGAGGCGCGCTGGCACGCCGACGCCTCGTTCCGGCGGGCGGTGTTCATGGGCGCGGCCTGCTTCGACCGCGCGCTGTTCGGCCGGGACGCGGCGATGCAGGCGGCCTGCTTCGGCGGCCCCGTCTCGTTCAAGCGGGTCCAGGTGTCGCGGCACGCCCGCTTCGAGCGGACCCGGTTCCGGCAGGGCGTCTGGCTCGGCCCGCTCACCGCCGCCGGCCGGATCGCGCTGTCGGACGCGACCGTGCACGGCCGGCTGCGGGTCCACGCGGCGGCCCGGCAGGTCACGGCGCGCGGCGTCACCGTGCACGGGGAGGCGGGGTTCCGGCTGCGGCACGCCGAACTCGACCTGGAGGACGCGGTGTTCGAGGGCCCGGCGGGCGTCGAGGCGCTGGCCCATCCGATCCAGGGGCTCGCGGAGCCGCCTTCGGCGGGCCCGGCGGCGGTCCGGGTCGTCTCGCTGCGCCGGGTGGACGCGGCCCGGCTGCGCCTCGCCGGCGTCGACCTGAGCGGCTGCGGGTTCCTCGGGCTGCGGCACCCGGACACGCTGGCGCTCGCGGGCGACTGCGCGTTCGCGACCGTCCCGCACCACCGCCCGCACCTGCCCTGGCACCCGCACGGGCGCGCCGCGCACGGCGGGCGGGCGGTGCTCGCCGAGGACCTCGCGCTCGGCTCCGCCGGCACCGCCGCCGACGACGACCGGCTGCGGACGCTGTACCTGGAGCTGGCCCGCGCCAGCGCCGCCGCCGACCGGGGCCGGCTGGCCCGGGACTTCCGGTACGGGGCGCTGGAGATGCGGCGGCGCGGCGAGCGCGACCCGCTGCGCCGCTGGGGGCTGCACCTGCTCTGGATCACCTGCGGCTACGGGCTCCGGGCGGGCCGCGTCGTCGCCTGGCTCGCGGTGATCGTGGCGCTGCTGTGCTTCGGCGCGTCCGTCCTGTACCACGACGGCCGCGCGGAGACCGCCCACAGCGCGCACTCGAACGGCCACGGCACTTGACCCTGGGAGCGTCTGACCGGCTGCGGCAACCGACCGGCCGCGGCCGGTCGGACGGCTGCCGGAAAAGTGGGCAAGACATGCGGAAATACCGTGTGATCAGGGGGAACCGCGGGCATGATCGGAGTGTCTGATACTTCGGTGACATCCCCGAGTTCGACTGTCGTTCATCTTGGTCGGGAAAGATCACGGTATGACCGTCTATCCAGGACAGCTCCCCCCACCGGACGAAGCGCTGCCGGACGACCGCTTCCTCGACCGGGAGGAGAGCTGGCTGAGATTCAACCAGCGCGTCCTGGAGCTCGCCGAGGATCCGGCCCTGCCGCTGCTGGAGCGCGTCCGCTTCCTGGCGATCTTCGCCAGCAACCTGGACGAGTTCTTCATGGTGCGGGTCGCCGGCCTCGCCCGCCGGATGGCGACCGGGCTCGCCGTCCAGTCCGCGAGCGGCCGGCAGCCCCGCGAGGTGCTGGAGCGCACCGGCGAGGTCGCGCACGAGCTGATGCGCCGGCACGCGGCCAGCTTCCGGGACGGGATCCGCCCCGCGCTCGGCGACGAGGGCATCGACATCCTGCGCTGGGACGAGCTGGCCGAGACCGAGCAGGAGCGGCTGCGCCGGCTGTTCCGCGACCGGATCTACCCGGTGCTCACCCCGCTGGTGGTCGACTCCGCGCACCCCTTCCCCTACATCTCGGGCCTGTCGCTGAACCTCGCGGTGATCGTCCGCGATCCGGAGACCGACGCGACGATGTTCGCCCGGGTCAAGGTGCCGCCGCTGCTGCCGCGCTTCATCGAGGCGTCCCCGGACCGGTTCACGCCGCTGGAGGACGTGATCGCCGCGCACCTCGGGCAGCTGTTCGTCGGGATGGAGGTCGTCGAGCACCACGCGTTCCGCGTCACCCGCAACCAGGACCTGGAGATCGACGACGACATCAGCGAGGGCCTCCTGCAGGCGCTGGAGCGCGAGCTGCTGCGCCGCCGGTTCGGCCCGGTCGTGCGGCTGGAGGTGGAGGAGTCGATCTCCGCGGGCGTGCTGGAGCTGCTCACCTCCGAGCTGGCGGTGGACGAGGGCCAAATCTACCGCGTCGGCGGGCCGCTCGACCTCGGCGGCCTCGCGGCCATCGCCGACCTCGACCGCCCGGAGCTGAAGTACCCCCCTTTCGTCCCGTCGAAGGAGGCGCTGCCGGAGGACGCGAGCATCTTCGGCGCCATCCGTGAGCGGGACGTGCTCGTCCACCACCCCTACGACTCGTTCACCACGACCGTCCAGCGGCTGATCGAGGACGCGGCGGCCGACCCGCGCGTCCTCGCGATCAAGCAGACGCTGTACCGGACGAGCGGCGACTCCCCGATCGTGGACGCGCTGATGAGCGCCGCCGAGGCGGGCAAGCAGGTCGTGGTCGTCGTCGAGCTGAAGGCCCGGTTCGACGAGCGCGCCAACATCGCGTGGGCGCGCAAGCTGGAGACGGCCGGCTGCCATGTCGTGTACGGGTTCGTCGGGCTGAAGACGCACTGCAAGCTCGCGCTGATCGTGCGGCAGGACGACGAGGGCCAGCTGCGCCGCTACTGCCACATCGGCACCGGCAACTACCACCCGAAGACCGCCCGCCTCTACGAGGACTTCGGGCTGCTCACCGCCGACCCCGAGGTCGGTGAGGACGTCAGCGCCCTGTTCAACCACCTGACCGGCTACTCGCGGCAGAGCTCCTACCACCGGCTGCTCGTCGCGCCGAACAGCCTGCGGTCGGGGCTGGTCCAGCGGATCGAGCACGAGATCGACAACCGCCGGGCCGGGCACCCCGCCCGGGTCCGGATCAAGTGCAACTCGCTGGTGGACGAGGTGATCATCGACGCGCTGTACCGGGCGTCGCGGGCCGGGGTGCCGGTGGACGTCTGGGTGCGCGGGATCTGCGCGCTGCGTCCCGGCGTGCCCGGCCTGTCGGACATGATCCGGGTGCGCAGCGTGCTCGGCCGGTTCCTGGAGCACTCCCGCGTGTTCGCGTTCGAGAACGGCGGGGAGCCCGAGGTGTGGATCGGCAGCGCCGACCTCATGCACCGCAACCTGGACCGCCGCGTCGAGGCGCTCGTCACCGTCACCGACCGGGCGCAGCGCGACGACCTGCTCGCCCTGCTCGACCGCGCCATGGAGCCCGGCACCCACGCGTGGGCGCTGGACGGCGACGGCACCTGGACGCGCGGCCGGGCCCGGCCCGGCGAGACGCTCCTGGACATCCAGACCCACCTGGTCAAGAGCCGCCGGTGGAGGACGGTCGATGGCTGAGGTCATCCACGCCGCCGGGGCGGTGCTGTGGCGGGACGGGCCGGGCGGGGAGCCGGAGTTCGCGGTGATCCACCGGCCCCGCTACGACGACTGGTCGTTCCCGAAGGGCAAGGTCGACCCGGGCGAGCACGTGCTGCGCGCCGCCGTCCGCGAGATCGAGGAGGAGACCGGCATCACCGCCCGCCTCGGCCACCGGCTCCCGACCGTCGCCTACCCGATCGGGGACCGGACGAAGCAGGTCGACTACTGGGCGGCGCGGCCCGTCGCCGAGAGCGCGTTCACCGCGAACCACGAGGTGGACGAGCTGGTCTGGCTGCCCGCCGCCGAGGCGGACGCCAGGCTCAGCTACCGGCACGACACCGACCTGCTGCACGAGTTCCTGCGTGGCCCGGCGCGCACGGCGCCGCTGGTGATCTTGCGGCACGCGTCCGCCGGGGAGAAGCGGGAGTGGCGGGAGGCCGACGAACTGCGCCCGCTGGACGCCTCCGGGCGGCAGGAGGCCGCCGCACTGGCCGGGCTCCTGAACGCCTACGGGCCGATGCGGGTGGTCAGTTCGGCGACGGCGCGCTGCCTGGAGACCGTCCTGCCCTACGCGCGCGCTACGCGGGCGCCCATCTCCACGGACGCGGCGTTCACCATCGGCGACACCGGCCCGGAGGAGGCCGTGGACCGGCTGCTCTCCCTGGCCGGCACCGGCGCGGTCGTGTGCACGCACGGGGAGATCGTCTCCGCGCTCGTCACCGGGCTGTGCAAGGAAATGGGGGAGAACGTCCCGGAGGACCCGAGCCTCCGCAAGGGCGAGTTCTGGGTCGCGCACCTCGCGGAGGGCTCGCTGGCGTCACTGGAGCGCCACAGCGCCGGGGACTCTTAGAACGACGGGCCGAGCGTCTGCGACCAGGTCGTGGCCAGGCGATCGCGGGCGCTCTCCGCCTCGACCTGCTCCTTGCCGTACAGGACGCCGAGCGTGAACGCCTCCGCCGGGTTCTTCGTCCGCTTCGCGGCGGCGGCGAGGTGCTCCATGGCGATGACGCCGTCCTGGTAGCCGCCGAGGACCTCCTGCAGCCGCTTGGCGTCCTTGACCACCCGCTTCGCCGCGATCCCCAGCACCGGGACGGCCAGCTCCGCCGCGTACCTGGCGCGCTTGGCCTCCTTGCGGGTCTCGTGGCGCGCGGTCTCCGGGTCGGCGGACGTCCGGATCGACGCGTACTCCTTGGCCATCCGGTCCCAGGCCCGCGTGACGAGGCCGGGCAGCTCCTTGCGCGCCTTGCGGGCCGCCGCCGCGCCGAGCGGCGGGTCGGCGACCAGGCGGTCCAGGTCGTCGAGCAGCGCGAAGTACCTCGGCTCCTTCAGCACGGTGTTCATCCGCCGGTACGCCGAGCGCTCCCGCCGCTCCAGGTCGTCCAGCAGGAAGTCGGGCGCGCCCTCGAAGCGCATGCGCAGCACCTCCAGGTCGCGGACCTCGCCGAGGACCTGGGCGAGCCAGCGCAGCTCAGGGCCGAGCGGCACCGTCCGCTCCGGGTCGAGGACGGGGCGGTAGCTGCGCAGCGCGCTGCGCGTCCGGCGGACGGCGACCCGCATCTTGTGGACGGCGTCGTCCTCGCCCAGCCGCGCCTTCGGGTCGACGGTCACGATCGTCTCGACCTGCTCGGCGAGGTAGGCCAGCACGACCTCGCCGGTCGTGATCGCCGGCGCCTTGCCGTTGCAGGTGGCCGCCGCGATCCGCGACCGGGCCGCGGACCGCGCCGCCGCCGGCTCCGACGGGACGACGGCGGCGCCGAGCAGCCGACCGAGTTTGGACGACGACTTGGCCCGCTTCGCACCGCCCTTGCGGAGCCGCTTCCCGGCGGCCTTCAGCAGGTCGGGGCCGCCGGTGCCGAGCTCGACCTCGATCTCGCGCCACCGCTCGGGCTCGGCGTCCGCGCCGCCCCGGCCGGTCACGAGGTCGTCGGCGACCTCCGCCAGCTCGGCCCCGTCCGCGCCGAGCAGCCGGACGACCGTCCGCCGCGTCTCCAGCGTCGCGACCGGGCGCAGCTCCGCGCCGCGCGTGTGCACCGCGACCAGCCCGGCGAGCCGCGCCGGGACGGCCAGCGGGCGGCCGAGCGGCGCGCGCAGCTCCTGCTTGCTGTCCGGCCCGGCGGGCATCTTCAGGTGCCAGCCCGCGTCCGGGCCGCCGCGCCGCCGCCGCAGCGTGATCTTGTTGGCGGCGAGCCGCAGGTCGGCGGTGTCGAAGTAGGTGGCGTGCAGCTCGTGGACCTCCGGCTCCGCGAGCGCCGCCACCCCCGGCAGCCCGGACAGGTCCGGCAGGACGAAGTCGGCGGCGGCATCGTACTTCTGCTCGATTTCGAGATGCCTGTCGGCCACGGGCTGCTCCCTCAACGATGCTCGACAAATCGGCACGCACACCCAGATGACCAGCATTCCACGCCCAGGTGAACAGCAGGGGAAGGCTTTGCCCGGCCTGGACGTCCGGCTCTCCGTGTCCGGTTGCGGACGGGCCGTCCGTGGTGGATTCCGTACTCGGCACGGATGCCGCCCGTACCGCCGTCCGGCGATGCTCGTGACCACGGCGACCGGCCCGGTTCGGGACGGTCGCGAACCACGGACAACGGGAGTGATCATGGCCGCGAACGGCACGTACGAGGGGTTCACCGCCGAGGAGCGGGCCGCGATGAAGGACCACGCGGAGGAGCAGAAGAAGGCGGCGCGGCGCGCCTCGCGCGCGGACAAGGCCGCGGAGGCCGAGCGGGACGTCCTCGCGAAGATCGCCGAGATGGGGGACGCGGACCGGGCCATGGCCGAGCGCGTCCACGCCGTCATCACGTCCACCGCGCCCTCCCTCGCACCGAAGCTCTGGTACGGGATGCCCGCCTACGCGCTGGACGGGAAGAACGTCTGCTTCTTCCAGCCTGCGGCGAAGTTCAAGACGCGCTACGCCACGCTCGGCTTCAACGACCCGGCGAAGCTCGACGACGGCCCGATGTGGGCGACCGCGTTCGCGCTGACCGAGGTGACGCCCGAGGTGGAGGAGCGCATCGCCGCCCTCGTGAAGCGGGCGATGGGCTGAACGCGTCCGCCCCTACCGGACGGCCGCCGGGGCGAGCCCGAGGCCGGCGAGCGCGGCCTCTCCGGCGGCGGTGTGGTCGCCGCCGGCGAGGAGCAGCGTGCGCGCCGCCTGGTACGGGCACCCGGCCGCCTCGAACGCCTCCGCCGCGGCGAGCTGGCGCGGGAGGTCGCCGTCGAGCAGCGCCTCCGCCCGGTCCACCTGGGCGGAGGCGACCGGGTTGCCGGTGACGACCGTCCGGGCGGCGGCGATCCGGTCGCGGGCCTCGGGGTGCCCGGCGAGCACCGCCGCCTCCACCCGCAGCGCCGTGTACCAGTGCAGCCAGACCCAGCACACCCACTTCCACACCTGGTCGGGCTCAGGGGCGACCCGTTCCAGCGCCGCGTCCGCGTCGCCGTTGTGGAGCAGGACCATGGTGTCGAAGACCGCGCCGTAGCCCAGGCGGTTGTCCCCCTCGGGCCCGGCGTCCGCGGCGATCGCGAGCCAGGACGCGCGGGCGTCCCGGTCGCCGCGCAGGCCGTGGACCATCGCGACCGACGCGGCGGCGGGCGCGAGGGACCGCGACCGCAGGCCGTTCCGCTCCCACGAGTCGAGGAACCGGGCGCTGACCGGGAGCAGCTCGCCCGCCAGGCCGCTGAACGCGTCCGCGACGAGCAGCCAGGACGTGGCGTGGTGCCCCGCCTCCACCAGCAGCGGGTGGTCGGCGAGCCGCCCGCCCCAGCGGCGGGCCTCCGGCAGCCGCCCCACGCCGACGGCGGTCCCGGCGGCCATGGCGAGGGCGTCCATCAGCTCGTGGGTGCCCGCCGGGCCGTCCGGCTCGGCGGACAGCAGGGCGATCCGGCGGCGTGCGGCGGCCGCCGCCGCGAACGGGTCGCCGGCCCAGCTCTGCGCGCCGGAGAGCGCGTCCAGCGCGGCGGACTCGGCCACCGGGTCGCCCGCGCGCCGCGCCAGCTCCACCGCCCGCCCGGCCCGCCGGACCGTCTCCGCCGCCGGGTTCTCCGGGTCGCCCTGGACGGCCCCGAACGCGTCCGCCTCCACCGCCGCCTCCGCCAGCGCGACCGCCGCCTCGGCGGCCGGTGAGTCACCGGCCAGCTTCCGCGCCTCCGCGAGGATCCCCGCCACCTCCGCGGCGGGCGGGATGCGCTCGAACGAGCTGGAGAAGCGGTACGCGACGGTCGCGGCGGCGGCCAGGTCGCGCCCGGCGGCGGCGGTGTCGCCCGCGCGGCGGGCGGCCTCGGCGGCGGCGCGGTGCAGCCGGTACATCTCGCCGTCGAGGCTGCGGCACCCGGCCACGGCGGCGGCGTGCCGCAGCGCCGCAGCGGCCTCGGCACCGTCGGCGGCGAGCCCCGCCGCCTGCTCGAACCGCTGCTGCGCCTCGCCGAGCAGGTTGCGGGCGAAGGCCAGCTCGGCCATGGGCAGGGCGAGCCGGTAGGCGTCCGGGCGCCGCTCCGGCAGGTCGGCGGCCCAGGTGAGCGCGGCCCGCATGTCCTCGGCCGCGTCGTCGAACCGGGCGCGCCAGTCCGCGCCGCCGGTCTCCCGCAGGGCGGACGCGTTGGCCAGGCACCAGCGCAGATGCCGGGCCCGGACGTCCGCGAGCTCGCCCGCTTCGGCGAGCCGTTCCGTCCCGTACTGGCGGATCGTCTCCAGCGCGTGGTACCGGGTGCCGGACGGGGACGGCGCCACCGAGAGCAGGCTCTGCTCGGCGAGCGCTCCGAGCCCGTCCACGACCGCCGCCGGGTCCAGTGGGGCGAACCCGGCGACCTCGGCGGCGTCACCTGCGGTGAACGGCGCGACGAACACGGAGATGCGGCGGAGCAGCGCCTGCTCCCCCGGCTCCAGCAGGTCGTGGCTCCAGTCGAGCACCGCCCGCACCGACCGGTGCCGGTCGTCGGCGCGGGACCCGCCGGTGAGGATGCGCAGCTGATCGGAGAGGCCCGTCATGAGGCCGTCCAGCCCGAGCGTGGACCAGCGCGCCGCCGCCAGCTCGATCGCCAGCGCCATGCCGCCGAGCCCCTCGCAGACGGCCACGGCCTGCTCGCGCGCCGCCGGGTCCGGCGGCAGGGCCGCGACCGCCGCCCGGTCCAGGAACAGCGCCACCGCCTCGGACTCGTCGCCCCCGTCCCGCGACAGCGGCGGGACGGCCACGACGTGCTCGAACGGGACCATCAGCCGGGCCCGGCTCGTCACCAGCACGCGCAGCTCCGGGCAGGCGGCGAGCAGCCGCTCCACGAACGGCGCCACCCCGTCCCGCACGTGCTCGCAGTTGTCGAGCACCAGCAGCGCGCGGCGGTCGGCCAGCGCCGCCGCGACCGCGTCGTCGATGCCGCGTCCGGGCTGCTCCCCGACGCCCGCCGCCGCCGCGACCGCCGCGCCCACCCGTCCCGGCTCGGTGACGGGCACCAGGTCCGCGAACCACACCCCGTCGGCGAAGTCGCCCGCCAGGTCCTCCGCCGCCGCGAGCGCGAGCCGTGTCTTGCCGACCCCGCCGGGCCCGGCCACGGTCACCAGCCGACTGCCCCGCACCGCCGCCGCCAGCTCCCGGCGCTCGCGGACCCGTCCGATGAAGGCCGTCAGCGGCGCGGGCAGCGCGGGCGCCGACCGCGACCGCTCGGCGCGGTCGACCTCGGCGGCGTGCCGGGCGAGGGCCCGCCGGTCCGGCAGCGCCAGCTTGCGCAGCAGCGAGGACACGTGCGACTCGACGGTGCGGACCGACAGCACCAGCCGCGCGGCGATCTCGGCATTGCTCAGATGCGCCCCGACCAGGGCGAGCACCTCGGCCTCCCGGGCGGAGATCGTCGTCACCGGCCCATTATCCGTGGCGGGTTCCGTGCTCGGCACGGAGGCGTCCCGCCCGCCGGGCGGGAGAGCCTGGGACCACGCCGGTCCGCCGGCCGGCCACCACCCGCGATCCGAGGAGCGACCATGACCCTCCCCGCCCCGCGCTCGCGCGCCGAGCGCCGCCGCGACACCGAGCACCGGCTCTCCCACGACGTGGACGTCTGGGTGGCGACGGCCTCGCCGGACGGCGTCCCCCACCTGGTGCCGCTGTCCTTCGACTGGGACGGCGAGGCGCTGCTCGCGGCCACCCCGGCGGACAGCCCCACCGGCCGCAACCTCGCCGTCGGCCGGACCGTCCGGCTCGCCCTCGGCGGCACCCGCGACGTGTCCGTGATCGACGGCACGGTGGAGGTGCTCGACCTGGACGCGCTGCCGGCGGAGCGGGCCGACCGGTTCGCCGCGCAGGCCGGCTTCGACCCGCGCGAGGCGGCCGGCGCCTACCGCTGGTTCCGGATCACGCCGCGCCGCGTCCAGGCGTGGCGCGAGGTGAACGAACTCCCCGGCCGCGACCTCATGCGCGACGGCCGCTGGCTGCCCTGACCTCCCCGCTCGGCCGGTCGGGGTGGCCGGTTTCAGCCTTCGGCCGGGGGAACCTGACGGCCGGAACGCGCATCAATACCTCCGATATCGCCTGACATGGGGGTTTATGTGAAGCGCGCAGTTCCGGTCCTCGCCGCTCTCGCGGCCGGGGGCGTCCTGGTGCTCGGCGGATGCCAGTCCAACTCGCACAGCTGCGTCAACGGCAAGTGCCACGTGACCGTGACCGGCGCCGGGCAGACCGTGGAGGTCAACGACGTCGACGTCACCGTCTCGCAGATCTCCGGCCGGGGCGTCACGGTCTCGGCGGACGGCTCCGCGCCCGCCACCATCGCCACCGGGCAGCGCGCCCAGGTGGGCCCGGTGACGATCACGGTGACCTCGATCGAGGGCGAGAAGGTCAAGTTCGACCTGCGGTGACGCGGGCGGCACCGACGCCCGGAACCGGCCGCCGCGCCTCCGTCAGGACGACAGGACGGCGCGGCAGGCCGTGACGATCAGGGCGTCGACCTCGGGCGGGGGCGGGCGGCGGGCCAGCAGGTGGCGGCGGACGGCGCCGTAGGGGACGTCGACCGTGGCGAAGACCAGCCGCTCGCGCTCCAGGCCCGGATGCCGCTCGGCGAAGGAGTCGAGCGCGGCGGCGCTCTCCTCGTTCAGCGCGGCGAACCTCTCGGGCCATTCGGCCACCAGGTCCTGCCGCCGGTAGAGCAGCAGGACGGCCGCCTCGTCCGGATGCGCGCGGCACCAGCGGGGCGTGTGGAGCGCCGCCGCCTCGGCGTCGTCCGCCGCCAGGGCCGCGGCGAACCCCTCCTGGAAGCGGCGCGCACAGCGCGCCCAGAGGGTGGCGAGCAGCAGGTCGCGGGACCCGAACCGGTGGTAGATCGAGCCGGACGGGGCGCCGAGCCGCGCCGCGATGGCGCCGATGGTGGCCGCGCCGGGCCCGTCCTCGGCGAGCACCGCGAGCGCGGCGTCGAGGATCCGGTCCTCACCGAACTTGGCCGGTCTTCCCATGGCGGCGCCCTCCATGCTAGTAGTGGATACATTCTAGAACACCGTCTCTAAAAGAGGTGCCCATGACCGCCGACGCCGATCTCGTCGCCGGGTTCTACACCGCCACGCAGGCGCGGGACGCCGCCGCGATCCTCGCGCTGCTGCACCCGGAGTTCGAGGCCCGCACCGCGCCCGGCCTGCCGTTCGGCGCGGGCGGCGCCTTCCACGGCCCCGAGGAGACGCTCACCCGCGTCTGGGGCGCCGTCTTCGCCGAGTACGACACGGCGCCCTACGCCGAGACCTGGCACGAGACCGGCGACGGGCTCGTGGTGGTGACCGGTCACTACCGGGGCACCGCGCGCTCCACCGAGCGCCGCTACGAGGCGGAGTTCGTCCACCTGTGGCGCGTCACCGACGGCCGGATCTCCTGGCTCCACCAGTACACCGACACGGCCCGATGGCACGAGGCCCTGGCCTCCTGACCTGGCCTTCCGCCCCTGGCCTTCCGACCTCCTGGCCGCTGGGAAGGCGTCGACTCCGCCCCTGGCGCTAGGGGGCCTCGACCCCGGAGATCAGGTACCGGCTCACCTCGGCGTCGCGGATCTCCGCCTGCTGCTCCGACGACGGGCCCGTCCCGCGGAACCGCTCGACGGCCTCGCCGCTTTCCCAGCGCTCGTACACGTTGATCCGGCCGGGCTCCAGGAGATCGGCCGAAATGGCGAAATCAAGGCAGCCCGTCGCTTTTCTCGCCAGTTCGACGACCTCCCGGCACCCCTCCAGATAGGCGTCCCTGGCCTCGGCGTCCACATAAAGCTTCCCCGAGATGATGACCACGCTCGACCTCCCTGGGCCGTCCGTACCGCCGACCAGGCCAGTGTGCCGAACGCCACCGACAGATCCGCCGCGGAGCAGCCCCCGCTCCGGCGGCAACCGCCCGTCCGGATACAGAAATTCACGCTTATTTCCCCGACCAGTGGCGATGGCGCCACATCGCCGTTTTTGCAATGCTATGACCGCTGTCGGGCGGGGGCACTTTCCGGCGACTTCTCCCGCCGTACGCTCACAGCGGGTTTTCCGGAGGTGGGGGGAAATGAAGCGTCTGTACGAGCGTTCCAGCAGGCGGTCCGAGCCGGGGGCGCTCGATCCGGAGGTGCGGGCGGCGATCGCCGCGCACGCCCAGGAGCACCTGCTCGGGAACGCGCTCGGCACCGCCCGGTGGTGCTGCGTCACCCGCAGCGTCCGGCTGAGGCGGCCGGGGCCGCTGGCGAGGCTCACGGGGTCGGGCGACCCCGACGGCGAGCACACGACGGTCGCGCTGCTCCTGCCCACCTACCTCGTGGTGGCCGTGGCCGGGAAGCGCCGGGGCGTCCACGTCCGGTCGATCTGGCTGGGGGACGTCGTCCTCGACGCGCTCCCGCCGCTCGTCCCGGACACGGGGATCAGCGCCACCGGGCCGTGGTCGGGCATGCCGGAAGCGGCCTCGTTCCACCTCGCCCTGGGCGACGACGCCGACGGCAAGGACTTCCTCACCGCCTTGCGCGACGCCGTCGCCGCCGCGAAGTCGGGAGGTTAGGGCGCGCGATCGTCCGGGTCGGCAGGGGCCTCCTCGGGGTCGCGGCCCACCGCGTGGCGCCCGCCGTCCACCGGGAGGACGGCGCCGTTGACGAAGCTCGCCTCGTCCGAGAGCAGGTACGCGACGGCGGCGGCCACCTCGTCCGGGCGTCCCACACGGCCGACCGGGTGGAGCAGCCGCATCTCACCCTCGATCCGTGCGGCATCCTCGGGCGCCTGCTCCGCCAGGAAGTGCTCGTACCGCTCGGTGGTGATGGAGCCCAGCGCGACGGCGTTCGCTCGGATGCCGTACGGGCCGTAGTCGACGGCGAGGGCCCGGGTGAGCCCCTCGACCGCCGCCTTCGCCGTCGCGTAGGGAAGCGACCCCCGCACGGGACGCCGCGCCTGATGGGACGAGACGTCGCGGAAGACGGCCGCGTTGTTGACCCACCCGGCGAGCGTCCCCGCCTCCTGCGCCAGGTCGGCGGCCCGCACCGCGACGCTCTCGTCGGCGGCGCTCCCGACGACCGCGGCGACGCCCGGGACGCCGTCCGCCCACGCGACCGCCGCCGCGTCGAGCTCGATCACCACGACCCTGCCCCCGTCCCGGAGCAGCCGCTCGACGATCACGCGGCCCACACCGCGTCCACCGCCGGTCACGACGAAGGACCTACCCACCGCACACCCTTTCGGCGTCCCTTACACGATGCGGGCGCAGAGTACTCCCTTGCGGAAGTCCGTCCACCGCAGCGAGCCGCTCGGGCACGTGGACTCGTAGTAGCCGGTGAACTGGAGGATGTAGTTGAACCCCCGGGGGACGGTGCTCTTGCCGCAGCCCCACGACGTCATCAGGCCGTGCCCGTTGATGGCCGCCGTGCTGCCGTTCTTCGTGCTCTTCTTGCCCAGGAAGCACTCGCCCTCCCTGAACTGCCGCCGCACGCAGAGGTAGATCCGCTCTCCGTCGTGGTAGGGCGAGCTCCACCAGTCCTCGCCGTCGAGCGCCTCGGCGTCGCACCCGCTGCCGGAGTCCTCCACCCCGTAGACCTTCAGGTACGCGTCGCTCCGGCCGCAGGAGACCGCGGTCGGCTCGTCCTCGCTCCACTCGGAGGAGTCGTAGGGGTCCTGGTAGGCGTCCAGGCAGTCGCCGACCCTGATCGCGTCGAACGCCTCGAAGGTCGGGTCCGGGGTCGGCGTCGGGCTCGACGAACCGGTGGGGTCCGAGCCGCCGTAGAGCCCGGACGTCCGGGTGCCGGTCGAGGTGGGCGACGACGACGTGGACGACGATGTGGACGACGACGCGCCGGCGTTGCCCGACGAACCCGACCGGTCCTGGGCGGCGACGGCGATGAGCAGCACGACCAGCAGCACCCCGATGACCCCGGCCGCGATCCCGCCGGCCGGCGCCGGCTGCTTGGCCGGCGGGCGCGGCGGCTGCTGCTGCGGCGGCCGCAGGGGCGGCTGCGCCTGGGCCTGCGCCTGGGCCTTGGGCTGCTGCGCCTTCGGCCTGGGCGGCGCCTTCGGCTCGGCCTTGGGCTTGGGCGGTGCCTTCGGCTTCGGCTTGGGCGGCGGCTTCGGCTCGGACTTCTTCCCCGCGCCGACGCTTCCCGCGAAGACCTCCGTCTCGGCGACGCGCGTGGCGATCATCGTGTCGAACGTCTTCGGGAGGGACATGCCCTCGTCCGGGGCCAGCGCGGAGCAGCGCTCCAGGAACTCCTCGGTCGGCGGGCGGTCGTCCGGGTCCTTCTCCAGGCCCGCCGCGACGAGCTCCAGCAGCGCCGCCGGGATGCCCGCGAGGTCGGGCTCCTCGTGCCGGACGCGGTAGCCGAGCGCGTCCGGCGGCCCCTCCCCGAACGGGTGGCGGCCGGTGGCGGCGAAGGTCAGCACGGCGGCCAGGCAGAACACGTCGCTGGCCGGCCCGATGTCGCCGCCGAGGTACTGCTCGGGCGACATGTACCCGGGCGTCCCCACCAGGGTCAGGCTCTGGGACGTGGCGTCCATCGCGCGGGCGATGCCGAAGTCGATGATCCGGGCGCCGTCCCGGGCCAGCAGCACGTTCCCCGGCTTGAGGTCCCGGTGGATCACGTGCTGCTCGTGGACGGCCCCGAGCCCCTCGGCGAGCCCGGCGCCGAGCGCGGCCACCGACGCCTCGGGCAGCGGGCCGTTCTCGTCCACGGCCTCCTGCAGCGTCGGCCCGGCGATGTACTCCGTCACCAGCCACGGCGGGTCGGCGTCGGGGTCGGCGTCCACCACGTGCGCCGTGTAGAAGCCCCCGATGCGGCGCGCGGCGGCGACCTCCTTCGCGAACCGGCGCCGGAACGAGGCGTTGTCGGCGAAGTGCGGGTGGACGACCTTGACCGCGACCAGCCGCCGCCCCGGCGAGCGTCCCAGATAGACCCGGCCCATCCCGCCGGCCCCGAGCCGGGCCAGCAGCCGGTAGGGTCCGACCTGCTCCGGATCACCCGGCCTGAGCGCCTTGAGTCCCGCCCCGGACATCCCACCCCCAGCACCGGCTGCACATGATCGTCTATTTGACGCACACAGTACCGAGAGTGTTCGTCCCGTTCTGCGTCTTCCGACGCACAGCCGGCACCCGAGCGCGGCCGGTGCACCGCCTCATTCGCGGGCGGCGAGGAGCGACGTCGGGGACGGCCGGGTCGCGGCCATCGCGGTCAACGCGCCGGCCGCGGTGGTGATGGCGAGGGACGCCACGACGAGCAGGCCGAAGAGCGTCCACGGCACGGCGAGGATGCGCACGCCGCCCGGCCCCGGGTGGAAGCCCGCCAGCGCCGCCGCCGCGACCAGGGCGCCCAGCGACAGGCCGATCACTGTCACCACCGCGGCCTCGACGGCGGCCATCACGACGACCTGCACGCGGCTCAGCCCGGTGGCGCGCAGGACGGCGAACTCGGTGCGGCGCTCGGCGGCGGCGAGCACGACCGCGTTGACCACCGCGATCGCCGCGTACAGGCCGGACATGCCCATCAGCACGGACATGATCCCCATCGTGCCGCGCTGCTGCTCCGCCACCCTGGCGTCCGCCCACCCGGCCAAGGTGCGCACCTCGCCGAGGCCGGCGGTGCGGATCCGGTCGGCGACCGCACGCGGCGACGTGCCGGGGGCGACCTGGACCAGGGTCTCGGTCGGCGCGTCCGCGAGCATCGCGGCGGGGACGAGGTCGCGCGGCACCAGGAAGTTGTCGCTGCCGTTCTCCAGGACCTCCGGCATCCGCGCGACGGTGCGCAGCTTCAGCTTGCGGGTGCCGATCCGCGCCGTCACCGTCCCGCTGCGGACGCCCTCGGCGGCGAGTTGTGGACCGATCGCGACCGTGCGGCCGTGCAGCGCGTCCAGGGAGCCGGAGCGCAGCGCGAGGCGGTGGGTGCGGCGGTAGGCGGCGGCGTCGACCGCGGTGATCCCCGCGTGGTACGTCCGCCGGTAGGAGCGCTGCTCAATGCGGTGCCGGGCGGTCACCGACATCTCCACCCGGCTCTGCGCGGACGCCACGGCGACGCCCGGTACATCCGGGATCCGGGCGGCGGCGGCACCGGTCGAGGTCACCACCAGGTCGGCGGCCGTGATGCGCCGCAGGTCGGCGCCGGTGGCGCGAGCGAGCGAGTTCAGCGCGCCGGTGAGGCCGATGAGCAGCCCGACCAGGACGATGAGAGGCGCGGCGGTCGAGGCGCTGCGCCGTACCGCGTCGCGCAGTCCGGCCTGCGCCAGGTCGCCGAGAGCGCTGGTGCGCAGCACCGTCCCGAGCAGCCGGCCGAACAGCGGGACGGCCAGCGGGCTCAGCGCGCTGAGGGCGATCGATCCGAAGACGGAGACGGCCATCGCGATCAGCAGGGCGCCCAGCAGGTCGGCGCCGTGCCCGGCCGCGACGAGCAGCACCGTGAGGGCGAGCGAGGAGACGCCCGCCAGCCAGCGGCCGGCGGTCATCACGCGGGTCGCGCGGGGCGCGCCGCGCAGGGCGTCCAGCGGACGCACCCGGGCCGCCCGGTAGGCGGCGGCGAGCACCCCGCAGATCGCGACGCCGATCCCCACGCACGGCGAGAGCACCAGCACCCCGTTGGACCAGCGCGCGGAGAAGTCGTCCGGCAGCAGCCCGATCCCGATCAGGAGCCAGCCCTGCGCCCAGGTGGCGGGCACCCCCAGCGCGATGCCGAGGGCGCTGCCGGCCAGCCCCAGCAGGAACGCCTCGCCCAGCAGCAGCCGGACGACCTGCGGGCGGCTCCCGCCGATCATGCGCAGCAGGGCCAGTTCCGTCCGCCGCTGCTCGACGGCGAACGCGAACGTCGACCCCACGATGAACACCGCGAGGAACATCGCCAGCGGGGTCGCCATGCCGAGCAGCGTCGCCGCCCCGACGTACCCCTCCCTGATCTGCTCGGCGGCCCGGCCGGACGTGCCCGGCGGGATCTCCGGCTCGCCCGTGGACACCAGGACGAGCACCGACGACTGGACGAGCGCCACCCCGAGCGTGACCGTCAGCAGCCCTCCGGCGAACAGCGGCCAGCGGTCGCGGACAGTGGCGGCGGAGACGCGCAGCACGGGTCAGCCCTCCAGCCGGGTGAGGCGTTCCGCCACCTGGGCGGCGGAGGGACGCACCAGGCGGTCGGCGACGCGGCCGTCGGACAGGAACACCACCGCGTCGGCGCTCGCCGCCGCGACCGGGTCGTGGGTCACCATGACGACGCACTGCCCGGCCTCGTCCACCATGCGGCGCAGCAGTGACAGGACGATGCGGGCCGATCCGGTGTCCAGGGCGCCGGTGGGTTCGTCGGCGAACAGCACCGAGGGCCGCGTCACGATCGCGCGGGCGATCGCCACCCGCTGCTGCTGCCCGCCCGACAGTTCGCGGGGCCGGTGCCGCACGCGCTCCGCCAGCCCGACGCCGGCCAGGGCGGCGCGCACGTCCGCGCGGGACGGCCGGGCGCCGGCCAGCCTCAGCGGGAGCGCGACGTTCTGCTCGGCGGTCAGCGAGGCGACCAGGTTGAAGTTCTGGAAGACGAAGCCCATGGCGCGGCGCCGCAGCGCGGTCAGCGCGGCGTCGGTGGCGCGGGTGATGTCCTGCCCGGCCAGCACGACGCGTCCGGCGGACGCCTGGTCCAGGCCCGCGGCGCAGTGCAGCAGGGTCGACTTGCCGGAACCGGACGGGCCCATCACGGCGGTCCAGGTGGCGGCCGGGAAGGCGACGCTGACGCCCGCGAGCGCATGGACGCGCGCCTCGCCCGTCCCGTAGTGCCTGCTCACCTCATGCAGTTGCACAGGCGGGGGCGGCGGGTGGTTCATCGCAGGGCGCCCAGGTCGATGCCGCGCGCCAGGGCCTGGTAGCCCGCGTCGTTGGGGTGCAGTCCGTCCTCGTACACGTAGGCCAGGCGTGGACGGTCAGGGTCGGCGGGGTCGGCCATGATCCGGTCGGCGTCCAGGACCGCGTCGTACTCGCCGCTGGTGCGGATCCAGTGGTTGACGGCGTCGCGCTCCTTCTCCACCTGCGGCGTCCACACCGGGAACAGCGCGCCCTTCATCGGCAGGATGGTCGTCCCGACGACCTTGAGGCCGCGGGCATGGGCCGCGCGGATCAGCTGCCGCTGGGCCGCGATGACCTGCCGGGCGGTCGAGGGCCCGCCCGGCACCAGGCACGGGTCGCCCGGAGTGTCGCGGATGTCGTTGGCGCCGAGGTGCACGATCACCGACCGGACGCCCGGCCGGGCCAGGACGTCGCGGGCGAACCGGGCGGTGGCCTTGTCGCCGCTGCACGCCGAGTCGTACCGCAGCCGGTTCCCGCCGATCCCCGCGTTGACGACGCCGAGCGGGCGGCGGGCGGCGGCGAGCCGCTCCGCGAGCGCGTCCGGCAGCCGCGCGTCGGCACCGGGGGACGCGCCGACGCCGTCGACGAGCGAGTCGCCGAAGGCCACCACGGAGCCGGTACCGGCGGTGCCGCCGGTCACGTCGACGCCGGCCAGGTAGTAGAGCGCGTCGGTGGTCTCGGTGTAGGCGTCCGAGCCGATGTCGGAGAGGTGGTCGCCGGGCGCCCGGTAGGCGGGCGCGGTGGTGAAGCGGTGGAAGGTCGCCGGCCCCGTGGCGCCCGTGAAGCGGAGCGTGACGGCCAGCTTCTCCAGCGGCGCCGTGGTGAGCGGCACCGGATCGCTGACGAGTTCCCGGCCCGGCGGGACGGTGGCGGAGCGCCCGCCGCCGAACGTCAGCGCGGTCGCGGTGCCCGGCCACACCTTGGCGCCGCCTCCCGACCGGCCGACCGCACCGGCGGCGACCCGCAGCGGGGCCGTGCCGTAGCGGTTCGACAGCCGGATCCGGATCCGCGTGCCGCCCGTGCTCAGCCGGACGACCTGCCGCAGCGAGTGGTCGCCGAACCCCGCCGTCGACCAGTTCGGCCCGTCGTCCTCACCGGCGGCGAGGGGGCGCTGCATCGCCGTCCCCCAGCTCTGGGACCAGCTCGCGGACGGCGCGGCGACCGGTCGCGCCGACGCCTCGGGACCGCCGGGCAGCGCGGGCACGAGCCCGGCGACCAGCACCATGCCGGTCACGCCGGCCAGGGGAAGGATCATGCGTGCGGAAGGCTTTCGTCTCATGCCTCGATCCCACCGCCGCGGCACCCCGCGCCACATCACGGCAGGCCCCCGACTTCGGGGTATGCCCAGCACTACCCGGACTCCGCACCCGGACGGCTCGGCTACCGTACGCCTGTGCCGACCGACCCGCCGCCGACCGCGCTGGCCGCGATGGGGCGGCGCCGATTCCTGCTGACGGGCTGGCCCTGGCGCGCCACGGCGTTCGCGCTGTCCACCGCGCCGGTCGCCCTCGCCGCGTGGGTGCCGCTGGCCGTCCCCGCGCTGCTGTGGCTCCTGGCGGCCTCACCCGGCGCCGGCCTGGGCGAGCGGGCGTTCCTCGTCGTCCTCGGCGCCCTGCTCGCCGCCGTGCTCGGGCCTCCGGTCACGCTGCCGCTGGCCCGGCTGGAGCGGCGGCGCCTGCGGCTGGTGGACGCCCGTCCGGCACGGTCGGGTCACCGGCGCCCGCCCGCCCCCGGCTTCGGCCCGTGGCTGCGCACGCGCTGCGCCGAACCGGCGACCTGGCGCGAACTCGGCTACTTCCTGCTGGTGGCGCTGATCGTCCCGGTGCTCTACGCCGCGCTGCTCGCCGTGCTGGCGTTCCAGTTCGGCGCCGCCGCCGCGCCGCTGATCCTGCTGGGCGGGGACGGGCCGATGGCGCTCGGGCCGGTGAAGGTCGCCGCCCCGGCGGACGCGCTCCCGTACGCGGTCGCCGCGCTCGCGCTGCTGCCCGCCGTCCCCTACCTGCTCGCGCTCGTCGCGGGCGCGCAGGCCGCCCTCGCCCGGACGCTCCTCCAGGACGGCTCCGGCGGACGGCTCCACGCCGAGCTGGTCGAGGTGGAGCGCTCCCGCGCCCGGCTGGTGGACGCGTTCGACGCCGAGCGCCGCCGCATCGAGCGCGACCTGCACGACGGCGCCCAGCAGCGGCTCGTCTCGCTCACCATGAAGCTCGGGCTCGCCCGCATGGACCTGCCGCCCGGCTCCCCCGCGGCCGAGGGCGTGGCGGACGCCCACCGGGAGGCCAAGCAGCTCATGGCCGAGTTGCGCGAACTCATCCACGGCATCCACCCCCGCGTGCTCACCGACCGGGGGCTGGCGGCGGCGCTGGGCGAGCTGGCCGACCGGTCGACGCTCCCGGTCGAGGTCGACGCCGACCTGCCCGGCAGGCCCCCGCGCCACGTGGAGGGCACCGCCTACTTCGCCGCCGCCGAGGCGCTCACCAACGCCGCCAAGCACAGCGGCGCCGCACGCGCCGCGGTGACCGCGCGGTGGGACGGCGGCGTCCTCACCGTGGAGGTCGCCGACGACGGCGCGGGCGGCGCCGACCCTCGCCTCGGCACCGGGCTGACCGGCCTCGCCGACCGGGTCGCGGTGATCGACGGCAGACTGCTGGTGTCGAGCCCCGCCGGGGGGCCGACCGTCGTCCGTGTGGAGCTTCCGTGCAGCCTGAGCGCACCGCCGTGCGCGTAGTCCTCGCCGAGGACGGCGCCCTCCTGCGGGAGGGCCTCGCCGGCCTGCTGGCGAGGTTCGGGTTCGAGGTGGCCGCCGCCGTGGGCGACGCCGAGGCGCTGCTCGCGGCCGTCGCCGAGCACCGCCCGGACCTGGTCGTCACCGACATCCGGATGCCGCCGGGCTTCTCCGACGAGGGCCTGCGCGCCGCCGTCGCGCTGCGCCGCGCCGACCCGGACCTCGCGGTCGTGGCGCTCAGCCAGTACGTCGAGCTGAGCTACTCCGCCGACCTGCTGGACTCAGGGACGGGCCGCCGCGTCGGCTACCTGCTCAAGGACCGGGTGGTGGACGTCGCCGACTTCGCCGACGCACTGCGCCGGGTCGTGGACGGCGGCACCGTGGTGGACCCGCAGGTCGTCCGGCAGCTCATCCGCCGGCGGCGGGACCCGCTCGGCGAGCTGTCCCCGCGCGAGCGCGAGGTGCTCGCGCTCATCGCCGAGGGCTGCTCCAACGCCGCCATCGCCCGGCGGCTCGTCGTCACGGAGGCGACGGTGGGCAAGCACGTCCGCGGCATCCTCGCCAAGCTCGACCTGCCGCAGACCGACGACACCCACCGCAGGGTCCTCGCCGTGCTCGCCTACCTGCGCGGCCGCGACGCCGGGTGACCGCGCGGCGGCTCAGGGGGCCATCGTCTCCCAGATGCGGACGAGCTGCTCGCAGACCTCGGTGATGTCGGTGATCGGGAGCTTGCCGGTCTCGCCGGTGCGGGCGCACCAGCGGAAGGTCGCCGACTCGCACCAGACGGTCAGGTCGCCCTGGCCGGACAGGACGGAGACGCCGAGCTCGTCGCCCGGGACGAGGTCGTGCACACCGCGCTGGACGAGCAGCGCGTGCAGGTCCCGCGTGGCGTGCGGGCCGTCCATGCGCCAGTTGTGCCGGTGGCGGCGCGCGGTGCGCGGCAGGGGCAGCGCGAACCAGGTCGCCTTCCCCCGGACGGCCGGCGACCGGAGCCGGGAGCGGGACGGGTGGTGCCCCCAGCGGCCGCCGGTCAGCAGCTCGATGATCTCCAGGCCGCGGCCGTGTTCGAGCATCGGGCCGGCGGGCGCCTGCGGGCGCCAGGCGCGCAGCGTGTCGAACGCCTTGATGACCAGCTCGTCGGCGCCGCGCCCGTCCGCGCGCTGGTAGACCCAGAGTTCGGCGCCGGACGGGCCGTCGCCGGGAGTCGCGTGCTGTAAGACGTTCGTGGCCAGCTCGCTGACCATGAGCGTGATGTCGTCGACGTCCTGGACGGCGAGCCCGAGCACGGGCAGCAGGCCGGTAACGTGCGCGCGGGCGACCCGCGCGATCGTGTCGTCCCCGGGCAGGGGCAGTGCCGCGCAGCCGCCGTTCTCCAGCCTCCACGGAATCCCGCACGTCGCTGCGGCCTTCGTCATGACGCCCACCTCGGGTGGTCTTGGGAGACATTCGCAATTCAGACATTCGCGACCTGAACCTCAGAGGTTCGTAAGTCGCTATGTGTGAATCACAGATACAAGCTTCGCACATTTCTGGCCGCCGGACGCGGAACATCGCAAGGATCATGCGGTGACAGTTGAGACGTTCACCGATGCGCCCTTAAGCGCACAAACCACGTTCATGTCCGGGACGGCGGGAACGTACCGGCGGACCCGGGACGGGCGGCGTCCGCCGCTGTAGCGTGGACGGCGCCTGAGAGAGGGCCGCACACATGAAGATCCCCCAGGGGTGCAGCCCTGGGGGATCGAGTGTGCGGCCCGGTCAGGGCCCGTTCCGCGTGCTAGCGGTCGTACCGGCCGGCCCGCACGTCGCCGAGGAACGCGGCGAAGACCGAGCGGGGGACGACGTGCGCCCCCGCCTCGGGCGTCCTGCTGTCGCGCAGCCCGGTCGCGGTGCCGAGGTCGGCGACCTCGACGCATCCGCCGTTGCTGCTCGCGCTCGCGGCGGCCTTGAACCACCGTGCCTGAGAGAGGTCCATTTCACTCCAGCGTCGCGATGAGTTTCTCCAGGTGCTTCGCGGTGTCGGCGGGGCTCAGCGCCGCCCCGCGGATCTGCTCGAAGATCTCGTCATACGCCTCCACTCTGCTCGGGTCGTCGATCTCCTGGATGTCGGCGTCGTTCTCGAGGAACACCATGGACGGCTCCCCGCAGGGGAACCGGAAGATGTTGACCAGCGTCGACATGCCCGGATGCAGGCCGTCGGCGAAGCGCAGCAGCCGCATCTCGACGTTCGGCCTGGCGGACATGGCGAGCAGGTGGCGCAGCTGGGCGCGCCGGTCGCCGGGGTCGCCCCACTCGTACATCAGGGACGCCTCGGTGAGGATCGCGGTCAGCTGCGGCGCCGTGCCGTCGTCGCGGTCGAGGATCTGCTGGCGCCGCAGCCGGGCCCGCAGCGCCTGCTCCCGCCACTCCGGCGTCCGCGTCCCGGACGTGAGCAGCGCCTGCATGTACGGCAGGGTCTGCAGCAGGCCGGGCAGCACCAGCGGCATGACCACCCGGATGCTCGACGCGTCCCCCTCGTAGCCGGGGAACTCGTTGTCGAAGACGTCCGGGTAGTCACGCCACCAGGCCCGCTTCCGGGCGCGCGTCGCGAGTTCCTCGAGCTCGTCGAGGTCGCTGCCCTCGTAGATGCGCGCCAGGTCGCGGATGTCACTGAGCTCGGGCCGAACCCAGTTGTTGGCCTCGAACCGGCCGACCTTGCCCCGTCCCCAGTTCAGCCGGTCGCAGACCTGGTTGGCCGTGTATCCGGCCGCGACGCGCAGGTCCCGAAGGCGGCGCGCCAGCCCCCGCTTGGCAATGGTGGCGCCGTACGCCTCACTCATCGGCGCCACCTCCCTTGACATACGGCCGCCATCAGCATACGCCTTCCGAATTTGTGAATCACAGATCTGGCCGGATGAGGAAGTGCTTCACGAATCGCGGTCACGGGACGGTCCTCACGATGGGCCCTCACGATGCGGCGCGGTCGAACTCGCCCTTCTTCACACCGTCCAGGAAGCAGGCCCATTCGTGCTGGTCGAACACCGAGATCAGGTCGCCGGACGTGCGCAAAAGGGTCCATTCTCCGACAAAAGCGACTTCGATTCCGCCCTCGTCGCTCTCCGAGCGCTGCCAGTCCAGGGCGTCCGGATCGACGCCCAGCTCCGCCGCGGTCGGCTTCCTCATGCCGGCTTCCTCGCCACAGCGCAGTAGCCCAGCTGTGAGCCATCACTATCGGCCTCGTCAGGGTCCTCGGCGCCCCAGACACCGAGATGGCACAACTCCGCGGGCGCCCCCTCGTACGGCGGGACGATCTCCAGCCCGGCGAAGAACCGCTCGATCTCCGCGCGGGGCCGCGGGTAGGCGCCACCGGACGACGACCTGGCGTACACCGCGGTCACCTGGTCCAGTTCCTCGCTCACCTGGCGGTCGCTGCTGATCGCGGACAGCGCCACATAGCTGCCCGGCGCGAGCCGGCTCACGTACCGCTGCACGACCCCCCACGGGTCGTCCTCGTCCGGGACGAAGTGGGTCACCGTCACCAGCAGCAGCGCCACCGGCTCGGTGAAATCGATCATCGCGGTGGTCTCCTCGTGCCCGAGCAGGCCGTCCGGGTCGCGGAAGTCCGCGGTGATGAACGCCGTCCCCGCCACGCCCTCCAGCAAGGACTTCGCGTGGATCTCGACCAGCGGGTCGTTGTCGACGTACAGGACCCGCGCGTCGGGGGCGACCTTCTGCACCGCGTCGTGGGTGTTGTTGCCCGTCGGCAGGCCGGCGCCGACGTCGATGAACTGCCGGACGCCCTGCTGGGCCAGCCACCGCACCGAGCGCTGGAGGAACCCGCGGTTCGCCCACGCGGCGTCCTCCAGGTCGGGCATGTGCTCGCGGACCTTCTTCACGGCCTCGCGGTCGACCGTGAAGTTGGCCGAGCCGCCGAGGATGTAGTCGTACATTCGGGCCGGGCTGGGGATCGTGCTGTCCACCCCGGGTGGAGCCTGTTCGATGTCGCTCATCGCTTGGCCTCCATTGCCGCATCTTGTGATGCACGAATTATGAAGCAATTGGTCAAGACGAGGCGATGTCCCGGCCGGGCCCGCACCGGGCCGGCGGGGGTTCGGCGGCGCTCGCCTGGGCATCACCCGCCGAAGGGCCGAAAGGGGGGAACGACCATGAAGACCGCACCTGACCTCGCGTTGCGCCAGCTCACCATGCAATTCGTCGGCAATGCGACGACCCTGCTGCGCTGCGGGCCGTTCACGCTGCTGACCGACCCGAACTTCCTGCACCGCGGGCAGCGCGCCTATCTCGGGTTCGGGCTCACGTCCAAGCGGCTGACCGAGCCCGCCCTGCGGATCGAGGAACTGCCGCGGCTGGACGGCGTCGTCCTGTCCCACCTGCACGGCGACCACTGGGACCGGGTCGCCCGCGCGAAGCTCGACCGGGGCCTGCCGATCGTCACGACACCGCACGCCGCCCGCCGGCTCCAGGGCTGGCACCGCTTCCGGCACGCGGTCGGGCTGCGCACCTGGGAGACGCACACGATGGTGAAGGACGGCGCGCTGCTCCGCATCACCTCGATGCCCGGACGGCACGCGCCCGGCGCGGCCCGCATGCTGCTGCCCCCGGTCATGGGCAGCCTCCTGGAGTTCGGTCCGGCCACCGGCGACGTGCAGTTCCGCCTCTACATCACGGGCGACACGCTGATGTTCGACGGGATCCAGCAGATCGCCCGCCGTACCCGCGACATCGACCTCGCCGTCCTGCACCTGGGCGGGACCAAGCTGCCCGGCGGGCTCATCGTCACGATGGACGCCACCCAGGGCGCCGACCTGTTCGAGACGATCCGTCCCGCAAGGGCGGTGCCCGTCCACTACAACGACTACAGCGTTTTCAGCTCGCCCCTGGACGACTTCCGCCGCGAGATGGAACTCCGAGGCTTCGGCGACCAGGCGACCTATGTCGAACCGGGCCAGACCCACACATTCACTCAGCAGACCGCCTGACGCGGCTCAGCGGCGCTCACGTCTGCGCATGGCGTGGGCCAGGCGCAGCGGGAAGAGCGCCACGAGCGGGGCGCGGCGGCCCAGGTCGTCGGTGTCCTTCTTGTCGAAGGCTCGGGCGTAGCGCCGCGCCTCGGACGCGGTCCCGTACTCCTTCGAGCCGCCGGCACCGCAGCCGCGCGCGCACGTCCAGCGCATGGTGGCGCCTTCGGCCGTGAAGCGGAAGTCGTGCCCGAAGAAGCGGCAGGTCGGCATCGGTCATGCCTCCGGGTTCGCGTCGTGGTTCTCGGGCGGCCCGTACCGGTTGCTCGCGAGGGGGCGCGCCCGTCCCTCGTGGACGGCCTCGCGCAGCGCGGCGCGGAACCGTCCGGGACCCCAGTAGCGCGCGCCGACCACCTCGGCGAGCCGGGTGCGGCCGATCGGCCCGTGCTCGGCGAGCGCCTGCGCGATGGCGGTGACCTCGCGGTCCAGCGCGTGGTCGGCGGCGGCCGTCCAGTCGGCCGACCGGCCGAACATCATGCCCGGCGAGGAGAAGGTCTGCCCCGGGCCCGGGAGGAACCGGCGCAGGCCCGCGCGGCGCTCCCGCTCGCGGCGCAGGACGCGGGCGCGGATGCGCTCGTCGCGCTCGCGCGCCGCCCGCTCCCGGTCCGCCGCCTCGGCGCGCTCCCGCTCGGCCTGCGCGGCCGTGCCCGACTCCGCGGCCAGCGACTCGGCGGCGGAGCGGTGCTGCGCGGCCTCCATCCGGTCGGCGGCGGACTCGGCCCGCATCCGGTGGACGGCGGCCCGCCGCTCGTGCGCGCCGGCCCCCTCCTCGTCGCCGTCGGCGCGGGCCGCGTGGGCGAGCGCCAGCTCGGTGTGCATGCGCTCCCATTCGGTGTAGGTCTGGGCCTGCTCCAGCACGATCTCGGCCTCGGTCCCGTCGAGCCCGGCGGCGCGCCCGCGGGCCTCGGCGGCCATCGCCCGCTGCTCGCCGGCCCGCGCCCGCTCGTCCGCCGCGGCGGCCAGCGCCGCGTGCAGCGCGGAGTCCTCCTCGTTCTCCGCGGCGAGGGCCTCGACCCGCTCGCGGAGCGCGCGGGCCCGCTCGCCGGCCGCCTCGGCGCGGCCCAGGGCGCTCGCCCGCTCGGTGTCGTCGCGGGCGCGCTCGGCGTTGGCCCGCTCCTCGTGGGCGGTGGCCTCCTCGGTGAGGCGTTCGGCGTCCCACTCGGCGATCTGCGCGAGGACCTCCTCGACGCGGAGCCGTTCGAGGGAGGCGGCGTCCCCCTCGGCCGCGTACGGCCGCAGCTCGTGGACGGCGGCGCGGTGCTCGGCGGCGCGCGCCCGCCCCTCCTCGGCGTGCCGCCGGGCCTCCAGCGCCGGCCGGTTCGCCTTCTCGCCGCCGCTCGCCGCCGGGGCCTTCTCGGACGGTTCGCCCTCCGCCTCCTCCGCGGTGAGCGGCCGGGCGATGGCCTCCAGCGACGCCTGCTCGGCGCGGACGCCGAAGACCAGCTCGGCGACGCCGCCGAGCGCCATGATCACGGCGCCGATGAAGAACCCGATCGCGACCTTCTCCGCGGCGCCGCTGTCGATCAGGTTGCCGAACAGGAGCGGGCCGGTGATGCCGCCCGCGGCGGTGCCGATCGCGTAGAAGAACGCGATGGCGAGGGCGCGGGTCTCCATCGGGAAGATCTCGCTGACCGTCAGGTAGGCGGAGCTGGCGCCGGCGGAGGCGAAGAAGAACGTCACCGACACCAGCGCGATGAACGTCCAGCTCGACAGCGCCCCGGTCACCAGGAACGCCCCGAGCAGGCAGGTCAGCGCGGCGGAGATGAAGTACGTCCCGGAGATCATCGGCTTGCGGCCGACGGTGTCGAACATCCGCCCGAGCAGCAGCGGGCCGAGGAAGTTGCCGAACGCGAACAGCGCGATGAAGTACGGCACCGCCCCGGACGCGACGTCGAAGTACTTGCTCAGGATCGTGCCGAGGTCGAACGTCACCGCGTTGTAGAGGAACGCCTGCCCGACGAACAGCGCGAACCCGAGCGTCGCCCGCTTCGGGTAGACCTTGACCGCGACCTGCGCGATCTCCCGGAACGGGATGGCCCGGCGCTGCCGCACCGTGATGCTCTCGCCCGGCTCGGCGAGGTCGCGGCCGGTCTCCGCGCGGACCTCGCCCTCGATGCGGTCGACGATCCGCTCGGCGTCCTCCTGGCGGCCGTGGATGAACAGCCAGCGCGGGCTCTCCGGCACGTGCCGCCGGACGATCATGATCGCGAGGCCGAGCACGCCGCCGATCCCGAACGCCAGCCGCCAGCCGAGGTCCTGCGCGAAGAAGGAGGTGTCGAGCAGCAGCAGCGCGGCCAGCGCGCCGAGCCCGGACCCCACCCAGTAGCTGCCGTTGATCGCGAGGTCGACGCGGCCGCGGGCGCGGGCCGGGATCAGCTCGTCGATGGCCGAGTTGATCGCCGCGTACTCGCCGCCGATGCCCATCCCGGTGACGAACCGGCAGGCGAAGAAGTACCAGGGCGCGAAGGCGAACGCGGTCGCCACCGTCGCGGCGACGTAGACGGCCAGCGTGAGGATGAACAGCTTCTTGCGGCCGAACCGGTCGGTGAGCTGGCCGAAGAACAGCGCCCCGAGGCACGCGCCCGCGACGTAGATCGCCGCCGCGAGCCCGATGTCGGACGGGGTCATCGCGATGCCGCTGCCCGGCTCGGTGAGCCGCGCGGCGACGGAGCCGACGATGGTGACCTCGAGGCCGTCGAGGATCCAGACGGTGCCCAGGCCGACGACGATCATCCAGTGGAACCGCGACCACGGCAGCCGGTCCAGCCGTGCCGGGACGCGCGTGGTGATCGTGCCCAACCGTGCGTCGGCGGTCATGCGCAGGCCCTTCCTCGCCGGAGCGGCGGTCGCCCAGTTGATCAGCGGTAGGGCTACCCGTCACCCGGTCGTCACACCTCGCCGCGCCCGGCGGCGCGCGCATAACCCGGGAAAAGCACCGCCCGATATCCGGAATGCCACCACAAAGCGGTATCGGCCCACCGAGATCGCCCGGACTGGCTAATCTCGGCGCATGACCGGCACCTCCCCCGCGAACGAGCCGTCCGGCGACCGTCCGGCCATCGACTCCTCCGTCCCGCACACCGCGCGGGTCTGGAACTACTGGCTCGGCGGCAAGGACAACTACATCGTCGACCGGGAGCTCGGCGACCAGATCCAGGCGGTCATCCCCGACATCGTCGCCTCGGCCCGCGCCGACCGCGGGTTCCTCGGCCGCGCCGTCGCCCACCTGGCCGGGGAGGCCGGCATCCGGCAGTTCCTGGACCTCGGGACGGGCCTGCCCACCGCGGGCAACACCCACGAGGTCGCGCAGGGCATCGCGCCGGAGTCCCGCATCGTGTACGTCGACAACGACCCGCTGGTGCTCACGCACGCGCACGCCCTGCTGACGTCCACCCCCGAGGGCGCCACCGACTACATCGAGGCGGACGCGCGCGACCCGGAGACCGTCCTGGAGCGGGCGTCGGCGACGCTCGACTTCTCCCGGCCGGTCGCGATCATGATGCTGGGCGTCCTGAACTTCATCCCCGGCGAGGACGAGGCGCAGCGGGTCGTGGACCGGCTGCTCGCCGCCGTCCCGTCCGGCAGCCACCTGGCGATCGCCCACCCGACCGGGGAGGTCGAGGGCGAGGCCGCGCAGCAGGCGGTCGACATGAGCAACCAGGCCGGGGTCGCGACGATGCGGCTGCGCAGCCGCGCGGAGTTGGAGCGCTTCTTCGCCGGGCTGGACCTGCTGGAGCCGGGCGTCGTGTCGTGCTCGCAGTGGCGCCCGGCGGTCAGCGGCCTCGACGGGCCGCCCAAGCCGGTCTACCAGTTCTGCGGACTCGGCCGGAAGCCCTAGTCACACGGATCGGCCGGGCGCCTCAGCCGCGGACCGGCCGGACCATGACGACGACCGGGTGGCCGGTGTCCGCCTCCGGCTTGCGCTCCCGCTCCTCGAACCCCATCCGCTCGTAGAAGCCGCGGGCCTTGGCGTTGGCCTCGAACACTTCGAGCCGCACCTCGCCGCGCAGCGCCGCCGCGTGCTCCACGAGCGCGCGGCCGGCGCCGTGCCCCTGCGCGTCCGGGTGGACGAACAGGCCGCCGATCTCGTCGCCGAGCAGGCCGAGCAGCCCGATGACGGTGCCGGACGCGTCCTCCGCGACCCAGTTCTCGGCCATGCGCAGGTAGACCTCCCGGACCTTGCGGGCGCGCTCGCCCTCCCCCTCCCCCTCGACGAACGGGTGCGCGAGCTTGGACGCCCGCGACCACAGGTCCATCACCGCGTCCTCGTCGGACGGGCGGTAGGGGCGAATGAGCAGTCCCGTGTCCATCCAGCGCACCCTAACCGACCGCCGCGGGCGGGACGCACGGGCGGACTCTCCGCCCGCCGTGATCCCGGCCGCACCGGTCGTCTCGGCCGCGGTGGTCAGCGGATGGTGCGCCGGTACGTCCCGAACGGTCCGTCCTCGTCGGGGTCGCCGGGCGCGGGCCCGGCGGCCTCGGCGACGTCCAGGCGGGTGTGGAGGCCGGTGACGTGCAGGACGCGCAGCACCTTCGGCTGCGGGCGGCGCAGGCAGAGCCCGTGCCCGCGCCCGGTCATCTCCTTGTGCGCCCACACGAACACGGCCAGGCCGCTGGAGTCGGCGAAGCTCAGGCCGGACAGGTCCAGCAGCAGCCGGTGCGGGTCGTGCGCGGCGATCACCGCCGCGATGTGCCGGCGGAGCGGTTCGGAGCCGGCGACGTCGAGCTCGCCCTCCAGGAGCAGCTCGACGGTCGTCCCGTCGAGGCGGGTGCCGACGCTCAGCAGCGGCGTCCCGTCGGGGCAGGTGAGGCCGATCTCGGCGGGCGGGTCGGGCGCGGTCGGGCGGGCGCCGGCGGGGCGGCGCCCATCTGCGGTGGTCACAGAGCCTCCAGAGGCAGGGGCGGATTCTCCGGGACCGGGCAGGGGTCAGGGGCCGGACCGAGGTGGAGCGAGCGGGGGGGCCGGGGCTAGGGCGTGCCGTCCTTGAGGATCTCGGCGGCCAGATCGGCGACACGGCGGCGGGTGTTACGGGCCTGCTTGCGCAGCATGTTGAACGCCGCGACGGCGTCCAGCCGGTGGGTGGCCATCAGGAAGCCGATGGCGCGTTCGATGATGACCCGGTAGTCCAGCGCGTACTGCAGCTGGGTGGCGGTGGCGCTGTGCTCGCGGGACGACAGCGCCGCCGCCATGAGCTCACTGATCAGCCCGGCGTAGGCGCGCAGCGCCGCGAAGTCGGAGTCGTCCCAGCCGTACGGCTCGGAGCGGTAGACGTTGAGCGTGCCGACCGGGCTGCCGCCCAGCAGCAGCGGCACTCCGGCGACGGCCCGCACCCGCTCGTCGAGCACGTCCACGAGCTGCGGCCAGCGGGGGTCGGAGCGGACGTCCTTGGTCCAGACGGGCCGGCCCTCGACATAGGTCTCGTAGCAGGGGCCCTGGCCGGCGCTGGCCTGGGCCTCCTCCAGGGACCGGCCGACCTCGTCGGACGCGGCCACGTACAGCAGCGCCTCGGAGTCGTCGATGAGCATTATCCCGGCGCCGTCGTAGCCGAAGAGCCGGTCCACCGAACTGACCACCCGCTGGAGGGCGCGGGCCACGTCCGAGTCGACGGGCGCCTTGCGCAGCACCTCCAAACTGGAGTCCAACGCGTCGGTGTCGATATGCATCATGCTCCACATCCTTGACTGCTTGCTGAGAGAACGGTGATGAACGAGATGTGGAGGCACTACGGCAGGCCGTGGGCGCCGTCGCCCGCCGCCGGCCGCGCGGCCAGCCGGACCAGGAGGTCGGCCGTGGTCTCGGCCAGGTGCTCCCCGAGCGCGATCTGCCGGCTCGTCCATGGACAGGGCGTGCACTGGTAGAAGTTCAGCGCCCCGACGACCTCGCCGCCGACGTGGACGGGGACCGCGAGGACGGCCCTGACCGGCGCCGCGGTGAGCGCCAGCCGCGCGTACCCGGGACGGTCGGGATGACCGTCCAGGTCGTCCACGGCGACCGGGTGGCCGGCGGAGACGGCGTCCAGGGCGGGGCCCGCCTGCACGAGCTGCTGGGCGTACTGCAGGGTCAACCCTTCGGGAGTGGATCCGCCGACCGCGCGCAGCCCGCTCGGCTCGGCGGCCAGCATCAGGGCGGCCCCGTCCGCGCGGGAGATCACCGCCATCGAGCGCAGCGCGCCGGCCAGCCGGCCGGCGGCCTGGTGGGCGCCGTCGCCGGCGCCGCGTCCGTTCGCCATGTTCCTCACCTCGGGCAGCATTGCCTGCTGATCCGCGGACACAGGGCGGAACTTTCGGTTCACCCTACCCGCTTCGCGGCGGTTTCCGTCCGCCGGCCGGTATCGCGACGAGATCGGTTCCGGCGGCCGGGCTCCGGCCGTGCCTTGACATCCGCTCGGAAGGAACCTATAACTGGAGTTGCAGGTTTCCTCTTGTACAAGGAGCAAGTGGGCCGGCGCCCGGCTCGGCGCCGGCGGTCCTCGGAGGTGATGTCATGTTGCTGACGTCGATCGACCCCTTCGTGCAGGAGTTCGAGCGACAGTTCGACCGGGCCGTCCGCCAGGCCGGTGCCATGGGCGGCGGCGCCGGCATGCCGATGGACGGCGTCCGCCGCGCCGACGACGTCGTACTGCGGTTCGACCTGCCCGGCGTGGCGCCGGGCTCCATCGAGGTCACGGTCGACCGCGGCGTGCTGACGGTGACCGCGCGCCGCGAGGAGGAGTTCGGCGAGGACGAGCGGGCGTTCGTCCGCGAGCGGCCGATGGGCGCGTTCACCCGCCGGGTCTACCTGTCGGAGCACCTGGACGCCGAAGGCATCGAGGCCGCCTACGACAACGGCGTCCTCGCCGTCCGCATCCCCGTCCTGGAGCAGGCCCGGCCGCGCAAGGTCGCCGTCCAGCAGACGGGCGGCGGGCAGAAGGCGATCAAGAGCTGACCCGGCCCGGCACCGGACACGGCCCCGGACCCGCGACACCCCCCCGCGCGGGCCGGGGCCACCCCCGCCGGCCGTGCGCGCGGCCTGCGAAGGAGGAACCCCCATGCGCCTGCCGATCGACGACGAGCACGCCGCCCTGTTCACGGTGGGCCAGGTCGCGCGGATGCTGGACGTCCAGCAGGCGTTCCTGCGCCGCATCGACGACCACCAGGTCGTCTCCCCGGAGCGCTCCTCGGGCGGCCAGCGCCGCTACAGCCGCCACGAGATCGGCCGCATCCAGGAGGTCGTCACGCTGATGGGCGAGGGCATGACCCTGCCCGCCATCCGGCGCATCTTCGAGCTCCAGCACGAGCTGGCCGAGGTGACGCGCGAGCGCGACGAGCTCGCCCGCCGCCTCGCCGCCCGCGGCCGCGACGCCTGACCGGCCCGCGCGGCGCGTCCCCCGCGCCCCACCGCCCCGCCGCCGCTGGATTCGCCCTGGTCAGACCGGGTAGGGCAGGCCCGTCACCCCGAGCGGGGCGGCGAGGGCGACTTCGGGGGAGGCGTCGTGCGAGTGCGGTGGCGGCGGCGCGTGCGCGCGGTGCGCTGGCCCGCGGGCATGGGGCTCGCGGCCTGGCGGTGGCTGCGGACGTCCCGCCGGGTGCGGCGGCGCCGGCTCCGGACCGAGGCGGTCGCCGAGGTCAGGCGGATCCCGCGGCGCCCCGGCGACCGGGTGCAGGACGCGCGGCAGGGCGTCGGCCCGGTGTTCCAGCGGCGGTACGCGATCCGGATCGCCGGGAGCCCGCTCAGCCCGGCGGAGCTGATCACCCGGCTGGGCGCCGACCTCAACGCGGCCTCGCCGGTGGAGGTCGCCGTCTTCGACAAGACGTCCGGGGCCTCCCTGCCGCTGGAGGTGGAGGACGAGTACGTCGTCCACATGCCGGGGCCGTGGAACTGCCCGGTGCGGGTCGTGGAGCGCACCCCGGAGTCGTTCCGGTTCGCGACGCTGCACGGCCATCTGGAGGCCGGGGAGATCGAGTTCCGCGCCGTGCGGGACCCGGACGGCGGCGACCTCCTGTTCACGATCGAGTCGTGGGCGCGCAGCGGGGAGCGGCTGGCGGCGGTCCTCTACGAGAAGGTCGGCATCGCCAAGGAGATGCAGCTCCACATGTGGGCGCACTTCTGCGCCCGGGTCGCCGAGCTGTCCGGCGGCCGGATGGTCGGAGAGGTGGAGGTCCAGACGGAACGGGCGAGCGGCTCGCCCTCCGAGGACACCCTGGCCGCCCGAGCGGTCACGGCGGCGTTCAAGCACCCCTTCGCCCTCGCGGCCCGCGCGCGGAGCCGTCCGCTGCATCCCGAAGGTCTCCTCTTCAACGCCACGCTGATGCTGCACGGGACGTCCCAGTACTGGGGAGTCCCCTTCCTGGACGAGCACACGGAGCTGCCGGCCGAGGTGCGGCTCTCCCGCGCCATGGGCCTCCCGCCCCCGCTGCCGGACATCCTCGGCCTGGCCCTGCGCTGGCGGCAGCCGTCCGGCGCCGACGCGGAACTGCTGCTGGCCACGACCGGGCACACCCTGCTCGGCCGCCGCCTCCTCCATCTGAAGTCCGTGTGGAGCCCGGCCTTCTACGGCTCCCTGCTCCCCTACCGGGCCGGCGACCGCCGCCTCATCCTCGGCGCGGCCGTCTACCATTCGCCGTCCGTCCCGTCCGACCTGCGCTCCCTTGACCGCGCCGTGCGGGACCGGCCGTTCTCGCTGACGCTGCTGGTGGCGACCGAGTTGGGCGGCTGGGAGCGGTTCGGGGAACTCCGGTTGCAGGGGCTCGCCTCCACCGAGGCCAGGCGATTCAACCCCGCGTACAACCCCGTGGAGGGCTTGGAGCCCGCGGGGCTGCTCCAGCAGGTGCGCGGCCCGACGTACGCGGCCGTCCAGCAGGTCTCACACGATCGTCACTCCCGCGAGGCGCCGCGATGAGGCCCGGGACACGGCCCCTGCGGCGGGCGCGCCTGCAAGCGCGCCTGCAC
Organism: Actinomadura sp. NPDC049382; assembly: GCF_040677125.1. Taxonomy (NCBI): domain Bacteria; kingdom Bacillati; phylum Actinomycetota; class Actinomycetes; order Streptosporangiales; family Thermomonosporaceae; genus Actinomadura; species Actinomadura sp. NPDC049382. The sequence continues at coordinate 18,681 of NZ_JBFARO010000053.1, read as the reverse complement.
CGCCTTCCGCTGAACTTCGACCCGTCCCAGCACGACGTGCACAAGCCCGAGAGCGGCTGGGACGTCGACGACCGCCGGCAGCCGCTCCCTCCGGAGCCGCCCGGCCCGCCGGTGCCCGGCGGAAGCTGGCAGATCGCCCGCCTGCTCGTGCAGAACTACGCGTACGCGGACCCGGCCGTCATCCGGAGGATCAGCGGTTCCGGCCCGCCCGAGCCGGGCCGGAACATGCTGCTCGAAGGCCACTTCTACGGCCTGCGCTTCTACCTCGGGGTCCGCGTCGGGGAGGTCGTCGACGAGACCGTCGAGCTGGACGGGCGCCAGGTCCGGGTCTACGGCTGGAACTACCGCACGCTGAAGGGGCACCTCGAACGCGGCCAGATGGACCAGGAGGTCCGCAAGTGGCTCGACACCGGCGAGGTCGAGTTCCACATCCACGCGTTCTCGCAGCCGGCGGCCGAACCGCACCCCATCGAGCGCCTCGGCTTCCGCGTCTTCGGCCGCCGCACCCAGCTCAAGTTCTACGACCGGGCCTGCCGGCGGATGGAGCGGATGACGGCCGCCGCCCTGACCGCCGACCGCCACCCCCGCCCGGCGTCCTGACACCGCCGCCCGGCGCCCTGACACCGCCGCGCGGGCGTCACGCCCGGAGGAACTCGTCGATCGTCCCGGCCTGCCCGAAGATGGCGTGGCCGACGTCCGGAAGCAGCTTCACCGTCGACTGCGGGACGAGCTCGTGGACGCGCCGCGCGGTCTGCCGCGAGTCGAACATCGCGTCCCGGGCCCCGACGATGACGAGCACCGGCATGCGGAGGCCGCGCAGCGCGTCGTCGGGGACCACCGGGAGCTTCTCCCGGCGCGGGTTGAAGTGCGTGAACGTCAGGACGACGCCGTCGAGCACCTCGCTCCCCTCGCCCAGGCCCGTGACGGTCATCGCCGACTCCCGCAGCCCGCCGCGCCCGACCAGGCGGCCCGCCAGGGTCCTGACGACCCAGCCGATCTTCTGCCGCCCCAGCCCGCCGGGGCACAGCAGCGCCAGCCGGGTCACGCGCTCCGGCCGCCGGACGGCGTAGTCGAGCGCCGTCCAGCCGCCGAGGGACGCGCCGACGACCGCCGCGCCCGCGATCCCGAGGCCGTCGAGCACGTCGTCCAGCCACAGCGCGACGGCGTCGGTGCCGAGGACGGGCCGCGAGGGCGCGCTCAGCCCCGGCTCGCCGACGAGGTCCACGGCGTGGGTGCGGAAGTGCCGCGACCACACCGGGACGTCGTCCCGCCACATGACCGCGTTCGCTCCCGAGCCGTGCAGCAGCATCAGGGGCGGCGCGTCCGGCGGGCCGGAGACCAGCACGAAGGTCTCGCCCTCGCGGGTCGGCACCCTGACCTGCTCGGCGGGGACCGGCCAGGCGTCCAGCGCCCGCTCGTAGTGGCCGAGCAGCTCGCGCCGCCCCGCCTCGGACTTGTAGATCACGCTCATGGCGTCCCCGCGAGCCGCGCATCGAGCGCCTCCAGGTCCGGGACGAACCACACATGACCGGACCTGTTCGACTCCCGCACCAGCGCGCGCAGCGCCGAACTCCCCGCCATGTGCCCGGAGATGTCGCCGACGACCGCCAGCTTCACCCCGTACTGGACGAACTTCTGCATGAGGTCACCCGCGAAACGGGTGCCCAGCGAGAAGAAGCGCACGTCCAGCCGGTTCGCGGGCACCGCCACCACCTCGGCGCCGAGGTAGGTCGCGCCGACCAGGTCGAGCCCGTCCTCCAGGGTGGCGATCAGCGGGCCGTCCGGGTCGCAGACCAGCACCTGGACCCCGGCCCGCTCCTGCACCACATCAGTCATCGCCGGCCTCCCGTCCGAGCACGCCGCCCTCGCCGAGCACGGCGTCGATCAACCGCAGCACCTCGGCCGTGGCCGCCGCGCCGCCGAGCAGCACGACCTTCAAGCGCTGCCCTTCCTCGTCATGGACGACCTGGATGTGCACCGGCTGCCCGGGGTCGGGCCCGCTCTGCGCGGCGCTCACCACCAGCGTGCCGAGCCGGTCCGCCAGGTGCCGGTCGACATTGTCGACCTGCACGATGCTCGACACCTCGACCCGCGCGGCGGACCGTCCGGCGGGCTCCGGCCTCCCGGTCAATTCCTCCAGGCCATCGCGCCCGATCCGGTACTGCTTGCCGATCCGGACGGCCTTGAGCCGCCCTTCCCGGATGTACCGCCGCACCGTCCGCACATGAAGCCCGAGAAGGTCCGCGACCTCATCGACCGAGTACATCTTGTCGTCCATTGCTCCCCAACATACGCGAAGTAGGGAGCAATAGGGAACTTTAAGACCCGCTTCGTCAGCCGAGTCGGCCGGTCTGCCAGGCCCAGGCGGCGATCTCAACGCGGTTCCGGACGCCCAGCTTGTGCTGAATGCTCGCGACGTGGGTCTTGGCGGTGCCGGGCGTGATGGACAGCTCGGCGGCGATCTCCGCGTTGGTGCGGCCCCGCGCGACGAGCGTCGCGACCTCGGCCTCGCGGCCGGTGAGGCTGCCGTCGTCGGCGCGCGGGCGGGGCGGGGCGAAGCGGCGCAGCAGCCGGGTGGTGATCGTGGGGCTGATGAGCGCGTCCCCCGCCGCGGCCGCGCGGACGCCCTCCACCAGCAGCGTGGGGCCGGAGCGCTTCAGCAGGAAGCCGCAGGCGCCGTCGCGCAGGGCCGTGTACACGTACTCGTCGAGGTCGAAGGTGGTGACGACGAGCACCCGGAGCGGATCGGGCACGCCGGGGCCCGCCAGCAGCCGGGTGACCTCCAGGCCGTCCATGCGGGGCATCCGGATGTCCGCGAGGACGACGTCGGGACGCAGCCGCCGGGCCAGGTCGACGGCGGCGGCGCCGTCGGCGGCCTCCCCGACCACCTCCATGTCGGGCTGGGCGTCCAGGATGATGCGGAAGCCGCCACGGACGTCATCCTGGTCGTCGGCGATGACGATCCGAGTGGTCATGGCGGCGATCGTAGTGGGATCAGGGCGATCACCCGCCAGCCCCGATCACCGGCGGGACCTGCGCGGAAGTCGCCGCCGAGGGCCTCGACGCGCTCGGCGGTCCCGGGGAGCCCGAGGCCGCCGCGCCGCCGTTCGCGCCGCCGACCCGTGCGGCCTCCGGGGCCGTCGTCGGTGACGGCGACGCGCAGGTGCGGCCCGGTCGCGGTGACGGACACCTCTACGGCGGTCGCGCCCGGGGCGTGCCGCCGGACGTTCGTCAGGGCCTCGACGACCAGCCGGTACGCCGTCGCCGCGACCTCGGGAGGAGGGGTGACGTCCTCCATCGTCAGCCGGGCCCGGGCCCCGTCCGACGTGCTGAACCGGTCTACCAGCGCGGGCAGTTCGTCCAGGCCGTGGGGGCCGTCGCGGGGGCCGTCGTCGTGGAGCATGTGGACGGTGCGGTCCAGTGAGGCCATCGCGCGCGCCCCGGCCGCCTCGATCCGCCGGAGCGCCGCCGCGGGGTCGCCGCCGAGCTGGGCGGCCTGCGCCTGGACGATCATCCCGCCGACCTCGTGGGCGACGAAGTCGTGCAGGTCGCGCGCCAGGTCGAGGCGCTGCGCGCGCCGCGCCTCGGCCACCGACCGGGACCGCCGCGCGTCCAGCGACCGCAGGTACAGCCCACTGCCGGCGGCGACCGCCGCGCCGAGCCCGCAGAACAGGCAGCCGAGCACCGCGCCGCGCGCGCTCGCGGGCGGGACGACGTGCAGCGTCAGCCGCAGCGGGAGCACGGTCACCGCGACGGCGGCCGCCACTCCCGCGAGCGCGGCGGGACGGGCGTCCGCGCGCCGCACCACCAGATGGAGGACGACCGCCGCCGCGACCGACTCCGCCAGCCACCAACCGGCCGTCCGGTTTCCGGCGGGCCCCTGGAAGGCCAGGGTCGCGGCCAGCGAGCCGGCTCCGGCCGCGCCCGCGATCGCGCCCGGCCGGACGTCCGGAAACGCGAGCATGAGGACCAGCGCGGCACCGGTCAGCCAGGCCGAAAGCGTGATCAACGGCCCCACGCCCGGCGTGCCCGCGGCGGCGGCCATCGCGAGGGCGGCGATCAGCGCTCCGGCGGTGAGGGCGCGCGGGCGCCTCTGCCGAACGGACGAGGTGCCCGCCGCGAAGATCTGCCGAACGGTCGATGCCCGTCCGGGGCCATGATCGCGAGGCTTGTCCCCATGAACGGTCACAAGCGAATCGTACGAACCGGGCTGGCCGCTGCCGCGGTGGCCTGCCTCGCGGGCTGCGGCATCACGGCCGAGGCGGCGCTGGCGGGCGCGCCGTCGGCGTCGTCCGGCAACGCGCTGCTGCGCGCCGACACCGACCGCGACGGACGGCTGTCACCCGCCGACGACGCGCGGCGCGGAGCGTGGACGGCCACGCGCGGGGCGATCATGCTGCCGAACCTCGACGACGACGCCTCCCGCTGCCCGACGGCCGGTGCGAACGACAAGCGCCTCACCGACGCCGCGTTGGCGGCGTGCAACGACGCGTCGGACGCGGTTGTGAACGGCGCAGCCGACGCCGCCGACCTGGCGCCGCTGGAGATCCCGGCGATGAAGGGCGTGTCCGGTTCCGCGCGGGCGGCGCTGCATCCCGACGCCCGGTCGCGGAGCAAGGTGCGGATCTTCGTCCAGCGCGGCGGGCGCCTCACGGCACTCGGCGCGGACGGCGCGATCACCGCGGAGGAACTCCGCCGCGGGGTGCGGCTCGCGGTCGAGGCCCGCGACGTCGTCCGCGACCCGGCCGTCTGGTCAGGGTTCAGCGACCTCACGCTGACGGTCGCCGACGGCGGGCGGACCCGCTCCGACAAGGTGCGGCTGCGCGTGGCGCCCGTCCTCTTCCAGCACGACCTCCTCCCCCTGGACCGCGCCGTCGTCGCGAACCCCAAGGCCCCCGTCACGCTGGAGAAGGGCAAGGCCCCCGACAAGCCCGTCAAGGGCCAGGAGGCGTACCGGCGCGACCTGCGGCGGGCACTGGACGCCGAGGGGCTGCGCAAACCGTTCATCGAGTCCCCGGCCGGGGGCGACCAGTGGATGGGCGACATGTTCAAGGCGGGCTACGCGTCCATGCCGGGCCCGGGCGGCAGGGAGCACCGCATCGTGGTGAACCTCAGGTCCCCGGCCGTGACCCCCGACTTCCCCGCCCGCGACCGCCCGCTGCGGGACGCGTCCCGCCCGGTGTTCACCATGATGCGCGGACCGGGCGTCGCGGGGATCCAGGAGTTCGACGCCACGGCGGTCGACCGCCCCGACGACAACCTGTACTACGGGTCGGCCAGTTCGAGCGGCAACTTCGGGACGATCCCGCCCTACGGCAAGTACCGCACCGGCCGGATCGTCTACGGCGGCGAGGGCAAGTTCACCCCCGACGCGAAGTTCGTCCGGATGCTGGAGGCGCAGGGCTACCAGGACCCGATCGCCGTCGACACGAGCTGGCTCGGCGTCGGCCACATCGACGAGTTCCTCCACTTCGTCCCCCGGCGCGGCGGCAAGGGCTGGGCCATGGTCATCGCGGACCCGCGGCTGGGCATGGACCTGCTGAAGAAGGTCGCCGCCACCGGCGGCGGAGGGCAGCGGCTGGTCGAGGGCGTCGCCCCGTCCAACACGCAGTTCCCCGGCCTCACGGTCGCCCAGGCCCTCCGCAAGCCGGAACTGGTGAACGGCACCCGCATCGCGGCGGCGGGCGTCGACCGGGCGCTGCGGCAGTTCCGCGAGAAGGCCGGGATCACCGAACGCGACGTCATCCGCGTCCCCGCGCTGTTCGCCAAGATCGACCTGCCCGGCGACTACCCGCGCAAGGACCTGACCGTCACCTACCTGCCGGACGCCGCCAACGGCATCAGCACCGGCACCGGCGGATACCTCGCCCCGGCCCAGCACGGGCCACGGCAGGGCGGCCAAGACGTCTTCCAGCAAGCCACTGAGCGGGCACTTGGCACGGCAGGCGTCCGCGTCCACTGGATCGAGGACTGGGACTACTCCCACTACGTCGGCACGGCCGGCGGCGACATCCACTGCGTCACCAACGTCCAACGCAACCTGGCCACCACCACCCCCTGGTGGCACTCCACCCGCTGACCCGGCCCCTGGAGCGTCCGGATGGGGTGAGCCAGGGGTCCGGGATCGGCTCCACGCCCGCTATCCAGGGGCGCAGGCGGGTGTAGACGGCCGGTACCGCACCAAGGATGGGCGTCGGGCAGGGCATGCGTCGGACGTACCGCAGAGCCGGGCGACTGCCGAGGAGGGAACGCGACCGGTCCCGGCCGCAGGGTCGCGGCTCGGGACCGGCGAAGAGGTGGATCTGTCAGTCGGCGCAGATCGCGAAGACACTGATACCGACGTCGTTGTAGCCGATCTGGCGGCCGAGCGCGATCCAGCCGCGACCGTCCTCTCTCGGGAAGGAGCCGACGAGGATGGCGCCGTTGCCTCGCGCCTCGCCGCCGCCTCCGAGGACGTGCTTGCTGCCCGGGCAGTAGACGACCCGGCGCTGGAAGTTGGGGACGTCGGCGTTCGGCAGGGTGACGATCTGGTACCCCGGCGGCAGCGCTGCGGCCTTGTCCCTCACCTCCGCGGCCGCGTCCGTCCCACTCCTAAAGTGGCTTCTCACAGGTGGGGGTTGCCTAGTAGACGGCTGTGGCCTCACACCCGTTGACCGGCTTCCCGCTCCGGGACGCGCCGGCGGTGGGTGAACGTCGGCGCCTCGCTGATCTCAGCGTTCGCGGACGGACTTGAGCTCGATGTCGAGATCGAACGGCACCGTTGCGGTGAGCCGGTCGTGGTGCACGCCGGTCGCAACGTATCCATCCGTGGCGTCGTCCAGCTCATACGTGTAGACGGCGAACGCCGGTGCGGTCTGGTCGGTCTCCACGCGCCAGTAGTGCCGGATCCGGGCCTCCGCGTAGAGCGTCGGCTGTATCCGCCGATCCCTGCGCTTGGTGGACGGTGACACCACTTCGACGACCAGAGCCACGAGATCGGCCTGGATGGGACGTTCATAGACGTCGTGCTCGGCGGAGTACACGACGATGTCCGGGGCGATTTCGACCGGCTCGGCCTCGTCGTCGTCCAGAAGGACGTCCACATCGGTGTCGACCTGCCAGGCATCGGGCGCGGCGTCCTCGATACGGGTCGCCAAGCGCCGCGCGATGCGCTGGTGGATCGGCCGAGGCCGTGGATTCACGACGAGTTCTCCATGGATGAGGCTCACACGTACCGGGAGGTCTTCGGGCAGCGCCTCGTAGTCTGCCCGAGTCCAGGTGTCACCGGACGGCAATGGAAGAGTCAGCGCATGCATGGCTCGTAGCGCCTCCGGTCGAGGTCGGTGCGGGTACTTAGCAGGGTACCTTCAGCACTGTCCGCCGCCCCTGCGTCGTCTCCAGCACTCTGTTGCGCTGGTTGGTGTCGCGCGGGGTCGGCCCCTGACGGTGGTTTAGGCGGGTGTTTGTTGGAGGGCTGGGGGGACGTGCCATAGGCGTATGGCGTTGTCGGAGCCTGCGGTGGCCAGGGTCTTGCCGTCTGGACTGAAGGCCACCGAACGGACGGTGCCCTCAATGCCGGTGATGCGGTCACCGTGAGGTTTGCCGGTGGCCACGTCCCACAGCTGCACTGTTTCGTCCGAGCTACCGGTGGCCAGGGTCTTGCCGTCCGGGCTGAACGCGACCGCGTTGACGTCTTCCGTGTGGTTGATGAAGGACTGGGGGAGCTGGGTGCGGGTGGCCACGTCCCACAGGCGCACGTCGTCCTGCTTCTTCTCGCCGGCACCGGCCAGCAGCTTGCCGTCGGGGCTGAACGCCACCGCGAGGACGCCGTTGGTGTCGCCTGTGATGTCACGGGCGCGGGGCTTGCGGCCCGACACGTCCCACAACACCACGTCGTAGGCGTCTCCGGCCAGGATCCTGCCGCGCGGGCTGAACGCGATCGAGTCGAAGGTGCCGAGCTGTTCGAGGGGACCGCCGATGGGTCGGCGGGTGGACGCGTTCCGCAGCAGGAGGGTGCCCACGTCAGCGGTGGCCAGCAGCTTGCCGTCAGAGCTGAAGGCCACCGCCCGGACGGGGTCCTCGTGTTCGGTGAGGGGCTTGCCGAGGGGTTTGCGGGTGGCCACGTCCCACACGCGCACGGTCGTGTCCCGGCTGCCGGTGGCCAGGGTCCTTCCGTCGGGGCTGAACGCCAGCGACGTGACCTCTTTCTCGTGGCCGGTGAGGGGTGTGCCGAGGGGTGTGCGGGAGGCGACGTCCCACAACCGCACTGTGTCGTCGTCGCCTGCAGAGGCGAGGATCTTGCCGTCGGGGCTGAACGCCACCGCGTTGACGGAGCCCGTGTGGCCGGTCAGCGGTTGCCCGATGGGGAACGGTGCGGTGGGAGGAGGCGACGTGATGCGGCGGGGCCGTCCCGACTCGCCGGTCTGGGTCGCGAAGTAGCCGACGGGGACGGCCAGGGCGAGGGCCGCGATGCCCGCGGTGACGAGATAGGCGCGGCGGGAGAGCTGCGGGACGGCGAGGTCCGGGGCCGGCAGGGCCGGTTCGGTGGCTGCGGGCGCGGCGGCGGCCTGACCGGCGAGGGCCGCGAGGGCGGCCGCGGCGGCCTTGGCGGTGGGACGCTGGCGGGGGTCGCGGCGCAGCAGGTCGTGCAGGACCGGCGCCAGCCGCCGGGCACGCTGGACGGGGGCCGGATCGCCCCGGGCGATGGCCAGCAGCAGCGCCGCCATGGTGCCGCCGCTGAACGCGGGCCGTCCCTCGACGGCGGCGTACAGGGTGGCGCCCAGCGACCACATGTCGGACGCGGCGGTCGCCTCCCGGTCGTTGACCTGCTCAGGGGACAGGTAGGCGGGGGTGCCCAGCAGCGCGCCCGTGGCGGTGAGGGTGGTCTCGCCGGGGACGACGGCGAGCCCGAAGTCGGACACCACGACCCGCCGTCCCTCCAGCAGGATGTTGGCGGGCTTGATGTCGCGGTGCACGATCCCCGCCTCATGCGCGACGGCCAGCGCCTCCGCGATCTGCGCGCCGATGCGGGCGGCCTCCGCCTCGTCCAGCGGCCCGTGGTCGCGGAGAAGGTCGGCGAGGGAGCGGCCCCGCACCAGTTCCATGACGATCCAGGGCAGGCCGTCGTCGTCGTGGAACTGGTCGTGGACGGTGATGACGCCCGGGTGCTTGAGCATGCCGACCGAGCGCGCCTCCCGCTCCATGCGCGCCACCAGCTGCTCGCGCTCCCCGGCCTCCAGGCTCAGCGGGAGTTTGAGCTGTTTGAGCGCCACGTCCCGGCGCATCCGCTCATCGTGCGCACGCCAGACGGCGCCCATGCCGCCCTCGCCCAGCACCTCCAGCAGCCGATACCGGCCGAGCACGACCTTTCCCACGTCCCGCGTCACAGCGGCACAGTAGTCACACCGAGCCGTGCCTCGATAGTGCCCCGCGCCCCTTGGTGATCAGCGGAACACGGGTGCGGCGGACGTCATGCCGAGGTGCGGGCGGTGGGCGGGGTGAAGGTGCAGGGGAGGCGCTTGTAGCCGTTGATGAAGCCGGACTTCAGGCGGTCGGGGTCGCCGGCGGCGATGTCGGGCAGGCGCGTGAACAGCTCGCGGAACATCACGGTGATCTCGCGGCGGGCCAGGTTGGCGCCCAGGCAGAAGTGCGGGCCGGGCCCGCCGAAACCGACGTGCGGGTTCGGCGAGCGCAGGATGTCGAAACGGTCGGGATCGGTGAAGACCGCCTCGTCCCGGTTGGCGGACCAGTAGAACAGCGTCACCCGCTCGCCCTTGCGGTAGGTGTGGCCGTTCATCTCGTAGTCGCGGGTGAGGTTGCGGCGCATGAAGATGACGGGGCTGCTGTAGCGGACGATCTCCTCGATGGCGCCGCCGATGCGCCCGTCGAAGTCCTCAAGGAGGAGTTCGCGCTGGTCGGGGTGCTCGGTGAACAGCTTCAGGCCGTGCGCGATCGCGTTGCGCGTCGTCTCGTTCCCGGCGACGACGAGCAGCAGGAAGAAGGCGGCGAACTCGCGGGGGCTGAGCCGCTCGCCGTCGACGTTGGCGTTCACCAGCGCCGAGGTCAGGTCGTCGGTCGGCGCGGCCCGGCGCTCCCGCCCGAGCTTGAACGCCAGCCGGTGCAGCCGCCACCCCGCCGACGCCACGGTGCCCAGCATCCGCATCGTGGCGAGCCGGCCGATCTTCGGCTCGGCGCCGCCGTACTCGAAGGTCGCGCCCACGTACTCGGGGTCGCTGTAGCCGACGATGATGTTCGTCCACTCCACCACCCGGCGGTGGTGCCGGACGGGGATGCCGAGCATGTCGCAGATGACCTCGACCGGCAGCCGCGCCGCGCACCCGGACACGAAGTCGCCGCCGCCCGCCTCGATCAGCTCGTCCACGATCCGGGCGGCGCGGCGCGCGATGTCGTCCTCGGCCTTGGCGAGCATCTTCGGGGTGAACGCCCGGGACACGATCCGGCGGATCTTGGCGTGCCGCGGATCGTCCATGTCGATCATCGAGTTGAAGTACTTGTCCATCCAGCGCGGCATGTCGGCCGGGCTGGTGGCGCTGGGCTCGCTGCTGAACACCTCCGGGTTGCGGCTGGCCTCCGTCACCTCGGCGTGGTGGGTCAGCGCCCAGGACCCCGGGCTCTGCGGGAGGAAGGGCAGCTTCGGCAGGACGAGGAACACCGGCTTCGGCTGGGCCCGCAGCACCGCGAACGCCTCCGCCCGCTCATGGAGGGGGCGCGTCCAGAAGCGCAGGTCGCTCAGGTCGATGTCCGCCGGCGTCAGCTTTCGGGGGGTCTCCGTGGCCATCCGGACCTCACGCTCCCGTCTCGTCCGCGATTCTGGTGAAGCGTCACACCAGATATCTGGTGCTCAGCGTCCCCAGATTCGCGGATGAAGTCAAGGGATGGGGCACAATCTGGGCTGTGACCTCCGAGCCCGCACCCGCGCGCCCGTACCGCGGCGTGCCCGCCGACCAGCGCCGCGCCCGCCGCCGCGCCGCGCTGCTGGCGGCCGGGCTGGACCTGCTGGGCACCGAGGGGCTGGCGGCCACGACCGTCCGGAAGGTGTGCGTGCGGGCCGGGCTCAACGACCGCTACTTCTACGAGAACTTCCCGGACCGGGACGCCCTGCTCCTCGCGGTCGTCGACGACCAGGTCGCCCTGGGCACGGACGTGATCCTGTCGGCCGCCCACCGGGCGCCCCGCCAGCCGCAGGCCCGCACCCGCGCCGCGGTGACCGCCGTCCTCGACTTCCTGACCGGCGACCCGCGCCGCGCCCACATCCTCACCCACGCGTTCCCCGCCTCACCGCTGCTCCAGCAGCGGCGCATCGAGATCGTCCGGACGCTGGCCGCGATCTTCGCCGCCGAGACCCACGAGACCCTGGACCAGGTCCTGCTGCCCGACGTCGACCTGGAACTGACCGGCCTGACCCTCACGGCCGGCCTGTGGGACCTGTTCACCGGCTGGTTCCGCGGAGACCTCGGCATCGACCGCGACCACCTGATCAACTACACGGTCGCCCTGGTTCTGAGCACCACCGAACTCGCCGCTCCCCTCCACAACCGCCTCCACTGACCCGCCGCACCGAGCGGACATGCCGAAACGGCCTGCCCGGGGACGGGATGGCCTCGGGCAGGCCGTGTCTTCGTGTGGTCAGCGCTTGAGGGAGTGCAGGAGTTCGCGGGTGTCGTGGCGGCGGTTCCAGGCGATGGCGGCGAAGATGACGGCGAACGCGGCGGGCATCAGGCTCCAGGCCGGGTCCAGGACCAGCAGGTGGGTGGTGACGGCGCCGGCCATCAGGCCGATCAGCCCGGTCGCGGCGAGCCCCGCCAGGCGCGGGACCAGCAGCCCGATCGCGCCCGACACCTCGACGATCCCGGTGACGTAGCGGAACCACTGGCCCCACCCGATCAGGTCGAAGGTCTCCACGGCGTCGGCCTGCCCGACCAGCTTGGGCAGCCCCGACGCGATCAGCAGGAACGCCGCGAGCAGAACCTGCGGCACCCACAGCACCCTGCGCACCGAGCCACCGTCAACAGCGGCGGCGGTGGGGGACTGGACGGTCTGGGCGGTCTGAGCGGTCATGGCGGTGGTCCTTCCGTGCGGTGCATCTCATCGGCCTTCACTGACGCGTCGCACGAACCCCGACCGGATCGACATCCCCGCCCGATTTTCTTCAAGATTTTTTCGAGACCACATAAGCCCAGGTCAGAGCGACAGTAAGTCCATGCCGGCCTTGAGGCGGGCGTTACGGGACGCGGAAGCCGCGGAAGGTCACTTTTCGCCGGGGCTCGAAACCGAGGCGTTCGTAGAGGGCTATCGCGCCCGTGTTGTCCGCGGCCACGTGCAGGAAGGGACGGTCGCCTCGGGACGTGATGCGGGCCGCCAGGGAGTGGATCAGGCGGGCCGCGTGGCCGTGGCCGCGTGCCTCGGGGGCGGTGCAGACGGTGCTGATCTCCGTCCAGCCGGGAGGGCGGAGCCGTTCGCCCGCCATCGCCACCAGGGCGCCGCCCTCGCGAACGCCCAGATAGGTGCCGAGTTCGTGGGTGCGCGGCCAGAACGGTCCAGGGCGGGTGCGTGCGACGAGGTCCAGCATGTCCGGCACGTCGCGCTCGCTCAGTTCGACCACGGCGGGGTCGGTGTCGGGGAGGGCGCCGTCCGGCCAGAGCATCTGGAGGCCGTCCAGGACGAAGACCGGCTCCCAGTCCGGTGGGGGGATGGCGGGGCTGCTGAACATGTCGGCGAACCCGCCGGGGCCGAGCAGCCGGGCGAGGTCGGCCCAGTCGGCCGGGCCGGGGTCGGCGGGGACGGCGGAGAAGGTCGCGACGTCCGGGAGGTAGGTGGCGGCCCTGCCCCGGCGGCGGCCGAGGTGCGCGTGGTGGCCTCGCAGGGACTCGCCCACGGGGTCGTCGAGCGCGGTGTCGTCGAGCGGGGTGTCGTCGAGCGGGGTGTCGTCGCGGTTCATGCCGGTTCGAGGGTGGAGAGGGCCTCGTCCAACGCCTCGGGGAGGTCGAGGGACGGGTCCTCCGACCAGCGGAGCATCAGGTCGAGCATGACGCCGAAGGCGGCGCCGGTCAGGGTGCGGATGTCGGCCACGGGGCGGCCGGAGCGCTCGGCGAGGATGCCGTTCACGGTCCGCAGGGTGTCCATGAAGCTGCCGAACGCGACCCCGCGCAGGGCGGGGACGGAGAGGATCAGCACGGTCCGGTCGCGGCCCGCCGCGAGTTCCTCGGCGGAGAAGCCGCCGAAGACCTCGCGGAGGGCGGCGCGGAGGGCCGCCACCGGGCTCAGGTCCGCGGGCTGCGCGCGGAGCGCGTCGAAGAAGACCGGGTCGGCGTCGTCGCTGACGACGAGGTCCTCCTTCGTCGGGAAGTAGCGGAAGACCGTCGTGTGCGCGACCTCGGCGGCCTGCGCGACCTGCTCGACGGTGGTGGCGTCGTAGCCGCGCTCGCGGAACAGGCGCAGGGCCTCCCGCTGGATCGCGGCCCGGGTCCTCGCCTTCTTCAGCTCCCGCAGGCCCTGCTTCGGCGCCATCGCCCGCCTTCCGTCATCTCGCCTCGGACGAGGAGCCTACTGTCACCGCCTCGGGGACGTCCCGGAGGCGCTCGCCCTCCACGTCCACCCGGGGCAGGACGCGGTCGAGGCGGGCGGGCAGCCACCAGCCGGCGCGGCCGAGCAGCGCCATCACCGCCGGGACGATCGTCAGCCGGACGAGGAACGCGTCGAAGAACACGGCGGCGGCGAGCGCGAAGCCGAACGACTGCACCATCGGGGTCACCGACAGGACGAAGCCCGCGAACACGCTGATCATGATGATGGCGGCGGCGGTGACGACGCGCGCTCCGTGGGCGAGGCCGGCGACGGCGGCGTCCGCCGGGGACGCGCCCCGGACGTGCTCCTCGCGCATGCGGGTGACGAGGAAGACCTGGTAGTCCATGGCGAGCCCGAAGACCATGCCGATCAGCATGACCGGCAGCAGGTTCACGATGACGCCGGACGAGTGGACGCCGAGCGGCCCGTTCAGCCATCCCCACTGGAACACGGCGACGACCGCGCCGAACGTGGCGGCGACGCTGAGCAGGAACCCGGCGGTCGCCTTGAGCGGCACCAGGATCGACCGGAACACCACGGTGAGCAGCAGGAACGCGAGGCCGATGACGAGCAGCAGGTAGGGGACGAGCGCGCCGGCGAGCTTCTCGGAGGTGTCGATGTCGATGGCGGTCTGCCCGGTGACCGCGACGCCGCGGGCGTGGAAGCGGTCCCGGATCGCGTGGACGAGGTCCTCGGTGGCCTCGGTGGTGGGCCCGGTGGCGGGGACGACGCCGACGAGTGCGGTGGTGCCGGCGGCGTCCATCACCGGGGCGTCGACGGAGGCGACGCCGTCCATGGCGGCCACGTCCTTCGCGACCTGTTCGGCGGCGGCGCGGGGCGCTTGCACGACGAGTGTCAGCGGGCCGTTGACGCCGGGGCCGAAACCGTCCGCCAGCAGATCGTAAGCCTTCCGCTGGGTGGTGTCGGACGGGGCGGTGCCGTCGTCCGGGAGGCCGAGTCGGAGGGCGGGCGCCGGCAGCGCGGCCACGAGCAGCGCGGTGACGGCCAGCACGAGGACCGGGACGGGACGGCCCACGACGAACCGGCCCCAGCGGCGTCCGGCCGGGACGGCGGGGCGGGAGGCGCGGGCGAGCGCGCGCCGACCGCCGAGGGCGCGGCGGCCGGCGAAGCCGAGCAGGGCGGGCAGCAGCGTCAGCGCGACCAGCACGGCGACGGACACGGTGAACGCGGCGGCGAGGCCGAGCTGGGTCAGCACGGGGATGTCCACGACGGCGAGTCCGGCGAGCGCGATGACGACGGTCAGCCCGGCGAACACCACGGCGGATCCGGCGGTGCCCGCCGCCCGTCCGGCCGCGTCGGCGGGTTCGCGCCCGTCCAGGACCTCCTGGCGGTAGCGGGCGATGATGAACAGCGCGTAGTCGATCGCGACCGCCAGGCCGAGCATGAGCGCGAGGGCCGGGGTGTCGGAGTTGAGCTCGACGAACGCGCCGGCGGCGGCGACGGCCGACACGCCGACGGCGATCCCGAACGCGGCGGTCAGCAGCGGCAGCCCGGCGGCGGTGAGGGACCCGAGCGTCACGAGGAGGACGAGCGCCGCGGCGACGACTCCGAGCAGCTCGCCGGCGCCCTCCTCGGGTGACGCGACGGCGTCGCCGCTCATCTCGACGCGGAGCCCGGGGACGGCGGCGGCCGTGCGCAGCGCGTCCCGGTCGGCACTGGTCAGCTCGTAGGCCGGGACGCGGTAGGCGACCTCGGCCAGTGCGATCCGTCCGTCGGGCGAGACGGTGCGCCGGGCGAAGGGGTCGGCGGCCTCGGCGACGTCCCGGGCGGCCTTGATCCGCGCGACGGCCCGCTGGACGGCGGCCCGGGTCGCGGGGTCGTCCAGCCGCCGCCCGGCGGGGGCGGCGAACACGACGCGGGCGTACGCGCCGCCGGCGGCCTGCGGGAAGCGCTCCTTGACCAGGTCGTTCGCGCGCTGCGCCTCGGTCCCCGGGACGGAGAACGAGTCCGGCGCCGGTTCCGACAGCGCGGCCGCGCCGGACACGGCGGCCACGAGCAGGCCCGTCCACAGCAGGACGACGAGCCGGCGCCGCCGGAAGCAGAACCGGCCGAGCCGGGACAGCAGGACCGCCATGAGACTCACTCCCTTTCGCTAGTACGATAGGAAGTGTTAGTCAGCTAGCGTTATTTGTCAAAGCCTGGAAACGCGGACGTGCCGCCCTCCGCGACGGGAGGACGGCACGTCTCGCGGGCCGCTACTTGGACGGGATGTAAGGCGGCGCCACGCCCCACCCCCAGTGGGGCATGGGCGCTTCGAGGGGCGGCTTGGCGTCGGACTGGGAGTTGGCGAGGGCGATCCGCGTGCCCCACTCGATGTAGGACGCGAACGCGGCGCGGAACTCGGGGTCGTCGGGGAGGCCGACTTCGTCCGCCGCGTCCATCAGGAGGGAGACCCAGCGGCGGCGCTGCGCCTCGGTGATGCCGCGCCGCAGGTGCTGCCGGACCATGTGGTGGTAGCCGCCGCGCTCCGCGCTGTAGCGCTCCGGGCCGCGGAACACCTCGCTCAGCCAGATCGCCACCCATTTCGGGTGGTCCGGGGCCATGTGCTCGAAGAGGGGGAAGAGCAGGTCGTCCTTGAGGACGCTCGTGTAGAAGACCTCGGTGAGGCGCTCGAACGCCTCGCTCCCGCCCGCCCAGTCGTACATCGTCGGGACGGACGATCCGGCGCCGGCCACCGGCGTCCGCTCGTAGTGCCGCATCTCCTCGATCTGCCGCACGTACGGCTTGATCTCGGCGAAGAAGGCGGGGAAGTGCTCGCCGCCGCGGAACCCCTTCATGTGGTCGTCGGCGGACGTCCAGCAGATGCGCAGGATGTAGGAGGACGGCTCCTCGACGCACCGCGACAGCTCGTAGTCGACGCACTGGGGCGCCGCGGCGAGCGGGACGGAGGCGCGCGCGTAGGCGGCCTCGAACGCGTCGGTGCGGTCCGGTTCGATGCGGTAGCGGATGTATTCGACGATCACGAGACCCCCAGGGCGCTTTCGGTCGGGGTAGTCAATGTAATCCTGTAATCATCCGACGGGAAGCGGAATGATCAATCCCGTGCGGCGGGGCGGCGGCGGAACCGCCCGGCGGAACGGCGGAGCCGGCCGGCCGAGCGGCGGAACCGGCCGGGTCCGGTGGAGCCGAGCCGCCACGGAACGCTGGTGACCATGACGCCCGGCCGGAACAGCAGCCGCGCCGTGAGGCGGAGCGCGCTCTGGTTGTGCAGGAGCTGCTCCCACCAGTGCCCCACGACGTACTCGGGGATGAACACGCAGACGACGTCGCGCGGGCTCTTGCGGTGGATGCGCGCGACATAGTCGAGGACGGGGCCGGTGATGTCGCGGTAGGGCGAGTCGAGGACGGTCAGCGGGATGGGGATGGCGTGCCGCGCCCACGCCTCCTCCAGCTCCCCGGTGTCGCGGCCGGAGGTGCGGACGGTCACGGCCGTGAGGGTGTCCGGGCGGGTCGCGCGGGCGAACGCGATGGCGCGCAGCGCGGGCGTGTGCAGCTTGGACACCAGCACGACCGCGTGGACGCGGCTCGGCAGGCCGACCGCCTCCTCGGGCGGCTCCAGCTCCGCGGCCAGGCGCGTGTAGTGCCCGCGGATGGACTTCATCATCATGAAGAGGACGGGCATGGCGATGACGACGATCCAGGCGCCGTGCGTGAACTTCGTGATCAGGACGACGACCAGCACCACGCCGGTGAGCGCCGCGCCGACGGCGTTGATCAGGCGGGCGCGCCGCAGCCGGGCCCGCTGCGGCCCGGCCGCGCGCCCGAGGAGGTCCGTCCAGTGCCGCACCATCCCGGTCTGGCTGAGGGTGAAGGAGACGAAGACCCCGATGATGTAGAGCTGGATGAGCCGGGTGGCGCTGGCCTGGAACGCCCAGATCAGGCCGCCCGCAAGGACGGCGAGGATCACGATGCCGTTGCTGAAGACGAGCCGGTCGCCGCGGCGGGAGAACTGCCGGGGCAGGAACTCGTCCTCGCCGAGGATGGAGGCCAGCGTCGGGAAGCCGTTGAAGGCGGTGTTGGCCGCCAGCACCAGGATCGCGGCGGTGAACCCGGCGACCAGGTAGAACGGCGGGGAACCGGCGCCGAACACCGCCGCGGCGATCTGGGCGATGACGGTCTTCTGCTCGTAGCCCGGCGGCGCGCCGGTCAGCAGTCCGGTGGAGCCGGCGACCCGCACCTGCGAGACCAGGGCGAGCGCGGTGATCCCGGCGAACATGGCGATGGTGATCCCGCCCATGATCGCCAATGTGGCGGCGGCGTTGCGGCTCTTGGGCGGCCGGAAGCTCGGGACGCCGTTGCTGACGGCCTCGACGCCGGTGAGCGCCGTGCAGCCCTGGGAGAAGGCGCGCAGGACCAGCGCGATGACCAGCCAGCCCGTCGTGCCGTGGGACGGCTCGATCCCGAAATGCGCCGACTCGGCCTGCGGGGCCTCGCCGACGAGCGTCCGTCCGGCGCCCCACAGGAGCATCGCCATGACCACGGTGATGAACCCGTAGGTCGGGATGGCGAAGACCGTCCCGGACTGCCGGACCCCGCGCAGGTTCATGATCGCCAGCAGCGCGACCAGGGCCACGGAGAGCTGTACCGTGTACGGCGCCAGGGCGGGCATCGCGGACGCGAGGTTGGCGACCCCGGCCGCCACCGACACCGCGACCGTCAGCACGTAGTCGACCAGCAGGGCGCTGGCGGCGGCCAGCGAGGCGTTCAGGCCCAGGTTCTCGCGGCTGACGACGTAGGCGCCGCCGCCGCTGGGGTAGGCGCGGCAGGTCTGCCGGTAGGAGAGCACGACCACCGCCAGCAGGACGATGACGGCCGCAGCGACCCACGGGGTGAGGTGGAGCAGCGCCGTCCCGCCGAGGCTGAGCGCGAGCAGGATCTCCTCGGTGGCGTAGGCGTTGGACGAGAGCGGGTCGCTGCAGAACACCGGCAGCGCGATCTTCTTCGGCAGCAGCGTCTCGCCCATCTGCGCGCTGCGCAGCGGCCGGCCGACCAGGAACCGCTTGGGAATGCTCACCGCTCTCCGCATCCATCGCGTGCGGCCGCCCGCGCCTCCGGCCGCGCGCCACCCGGCCGCGGCGCCCGCCCGGCCGCGCGGCC
>NZ_JBFARO010000052.1:0-55034 GCF_040677125.1 Actinomadura sp. NPDC049382 | reverse complement strand
GGCCTCATGGGTAGACCGCGTCGGCAAGTTGATCGCGTCTAGGCTCTCGCCGCGCGGACCGCCGCGGGCACGCCGGGGTCGCCGGCCAGCCGGCGCAGCCACCAGCCGAGCGAGTCGCGGGCGTCCTGCGGGGTCGCCCGCTCCATCCCGGACATCATCCAGCCGGCGGGCACCCGCTCCATCACGCCGTACGTGGCGCCGCACCAGCGCACCGCGGGATACGCCAGCCGGGCGCGCACCTCGCCGAGCCGCGCCGCTCCGCTCGCCGGCGGCGAGAGCGGGAGCCCGCCGGCGAGGGCCGCTCCATCACTGCCCCTCATGCCCCCATGGTCACAGGGGAGGGACGCTCACCGCTCGTGTTTCGGCGATTCCGGTCGGTCAGTAATTACGGTCGGGCGCCAGGCCCGGCCGCCGCTCGGACTCGGGGCCGCCGCTCAGGACTTGCGGGCGCCGATGGCGGCGGCGATGCCGGGCCAGCTCCTGACCAGCTCGCGCTTCCAGTACTTCCAGTTGTGCATGCCGGGCCCGTAGAGGTTCGCGGTGATCGGGACGCCCTCGCGCTTCGCCGCGGCGACGAAGTTCTGGTTCATCGTCCCGGCGAGCTGCTCGCCGACCCGGCCGCCGTCGAGCGGCGGGGTGTTCGGGTTGTCGAAGGGGCCGGGCCGGCCGTCGCCGCAGGAGACGTAGACGCCGATGCCCTTCAGCTTGGCCACGTTGACGGTCGCGTCGTGCGCCCGCCAGTTCGCCCGCGCGATGATCGGGTCGCCCCAGATGGCGGTGCCCGCCTGCCGGTTCATCGACGTGAGGATGGCCGGCATGCCCGGCGCGGTGATGTTGAGGGCGCCGCTGTAGGACGCGGCGTACTTGAACATGCCGGGGTGCCGCTCGGCGTAGGTGATGGCGCCCTGCCCGCCGGACGACAGGCCGATCGCCGCGCGCACCTGCCCGGCGCCGAAGTTGCGCTCCATCAGCGGGATGACCTCGGCGATGTGGAAGGTCTCCCATTCGGGGATGCCGCCCTTGCCGCCGTTCCACCAGTTGGTGTACGAGCCGTTCCAGCCGCCGTCGGGCATCACGACCATCGCGTCGTACGGGCCGACGACCTCCGCGATGTTGGAGTCCCTGGTCCAGGACAGGTAGGTGTTGTTGCCGCCGTGGTAGGCGTACACGGTCGGCCACTTCCGGGTGGACTTGGACGTCCAGCCCTTTGGGACCATCACCCGGGTCTTCACGGCCGCGCCGAGCGCCGGCGAGGCGATCGTGATGTCGTACTGCCGCGTCCTGACCTTCCGCACCTCGGTGATGGCGGCGCCGTCGGGGGCCTTGGCGTACTTGCTGGCCGCGGACCCGGCCGGCATGTGCGGCTTCTTGCCGTGGCTGCGGCGGTCGGTGTCGGGGTCGCTGACGGAGGGCTTGCCGCCGCCCGTCTTGAACGGGTTGCTGTTCAGCGGCACGCTCGGCAGCTTCGCCGGCTTCGGCGACGTGCTCGGCGACGCCGACGCGGGCGGCGCCTGCTGCGTCGGGGGCCCGAACGAGGGGATCGGCTGGGAGTCGCCCGACGCCTCCGACCTGCCCGTCGGCACGCCGATGCCGGCCTGCGCGAGGCCGACCATGACGGTGGGCAGCAGCACGGCGGCGGCCGCGGTGCCCGCGATGGCGATCTTCCGGTCGGTACGCTTCTTCATGGACTCCCCAGCCGCTCAGGCCCCCCGGGCCCGACGCCCTGCTCGTCCGAAGAAACTACTGTCCCCGGAGTCACAGCCGCAAGTATTGGCAGTAAATGCAATAAAGGCGAGACGGTAACGCGCGGCCGGCCCTCGCTTTCCGTGACGTGACCCCGGTCACTCCCCCGTTCCGGGGCGGATCGACTGTGCGTGCCGGAACACCTCGCACGGGTCCCAGAACCGCTTGGCGTCCTGGAGTTCCGGATAGGCGTCCTTGTAGTAGAGCGTCTCCCAGGACTGCCCCGACCGGTTCCAGCGATGATCACCGAGATCGGCGTCCGGATACCCGATGTAACAGCCGTCGGTGTACTCGCCGTCGGCGACGGGCACGCCGCCGGTCTCCTCGAACGTCGCCCCGTACGCGTCGCGTATCCAGCCGATGTGGGCGTCCCCGCGGGAGTCCTGCTCCGCCCAGTAGACCTGGAATTGCAGTTTCAGAATCGAGTCGCGCTGCCGCACCGCGGTGCCGTGCAGCGGCCTGTTGACGGCGCCGCCGTACGAGTCGACCTGGATCAGCGCCCGCCCGTCGCGATGACCGGGGTACTTCCCGTTGCCGAGATACGCCCACATCGCGGCGATCTGCCGGTCGCTGAAAGGCTTCCGCAGATAGGCGGACTTGTGTTTCCCGCACCGATTGCCGCCGCTGGAGTCCAGTGCCCGCGCGGCGGTCAGCCAGGGCATCGTCCGCGGCGTGTCCAGGTCGGCGAAGTGCTCGCCCATCACCGACCGCATCCTCGTCGCGGACGGCCGGACCCGCCCGTCGAGGGCCGCGACGAAGTCGGCCATCGCCGGCGGCCCGTCGGGGTCGTCGGCGTCCACCTGGGCGACCAGCCCGATCTGCCCGTGGCCCGCATGGTTGAGCTTGAGCATCGCGAACAGCTTCCCGGTCGCCGCCGACGGGTCCTGGTGGTCGCGGAAGTACTCCCCGAACGCCGTCACCAGCGCGCCGAAGTCGTCCTCTCCGAGGTCCGCCCAGTCCCAGGCCAGGGCGGTCAGCAGCACCTGCTCGGGCGGCTGCGGCAGCCCCCGGAACCAGAACCGGGTGGCCACGCCGAAGTTCTCGCCGCCGCCTCCGGTGTGCACCCACCACAGCTGCCGCAGCCGCGGGTCCGGATCGTCGCGCCGTGCCACCACCAGCTTGACGTTCTTCTCCGCGTCCACCACCGCCGCCTCCACCGCGTACAGATAGTCGACGGTGAGCCCGTGCTGGCGCGACAGCAGCCCGAACCCGCCCGCCGGTATGTGGCCGCCCAGCCCCACGGAGAAGCACGACCCGCCCGGCAGCACCTTCCCGGTGACGGGATACAGCCGTCCGTAGACGTGCCCGTTAGTCGCCCCGGCCTCGACGCAGTACGCCTTCATGGCCTCGTCGTAGGACACCCCGCACATCGGGCTCACGTCCAGGATGGCCCGCACATCCGAGCCGCACACGAAGTCCTCGTAGCAGTGCCCGCCGCTGCGCACCGCGATCCGCGCCCGCCCCGGGTCGCCAGGCTCCTCCCGCACCGCCTCGGCGAGCGCCGCCCGCGCCTCCTCCGGCGTCCGCACCAGCCGCACGTACTCGGGCGCCGCGATCCACCGCTGGTTGAACCCTCGACACAGCGCGGGATACCTCTTGTCACCGGCCCGCACGACCGTGGTGGGCAGCGTTGACAACTCACTCATGCTCGCCCCTTTCCCAACCACCCCGCTATGTAGTCGGGCAGATACATGTAGTTATCGCCCTAGAAATGTCCCCCAGCAACACCTCGGCGAGTTTTTCCTCCAGGACCGCCACGCGACGTTCCGCGATGGCGCGCGCCAGCGCCGGGTCCCACGGGCTCCCGCCGACTCGGCCGGGATCGGGAAGATCGCCGTCCCCGACCCCGTCCACAGCGGCGAGGTAGTCGCCCGACGACATGCGCCAGGGCACTGCCCCGGTCTTCGCCATCACGTGCGCCGCGATCCGCAAGCCCTCACCGTCGAAGTCGCCGTGGTACCTCAGGACCGCGCCGGACTCGCCGAGCGCTCGCAGCAGCCGGATGACGGCGCTGTTCGGCCAGCCCGACGAGCACACCAGCGGCGGGCAACCGGCGCCGAACCGCCCAACGGCCAGCGCGAGAATGGTCGGGTTCTCGGTCACCCATACATCTGGCGAGGGAAGGCGCAGAGCGGGCGATCCGCGTAGCTGCTCCAGGGTCACCACGGTGGCCTGGCCCGCCTCCGACCACATCCGGAGCGTCCGCGCGAGGACGTCGTCCCCGGTCGGCCTCAGTCCTGTGACGAGGACGGTGGTGGACAACGTGTCGCACGCCACTCCGGAACGCTCCCACAAGCCCCTGCGCTCGGACGCATCCGCAGGCGGCTCGATCCCGTACCGAATCGCCTGAGCGCGCAGGACGAGCCCGGGCAGGCGCCCGCCGTCGTCCAGCGCGTGCGAGTCACCGAATAGGTCGGTAGCGAAGGCTTGCAACGGCCTGCCGTCCGACGGCAATGCGGCGAGCACCTTCAATGCCCGCTCCAGGAGGCTGCGTGTGGTCGGCACGGACCCCATGACGAGCCCTTGCCGGCGGACGTCGTCGACCCACTGGGCCAGCTCGGGTTCTCCGCGGACCACGGGATGGTCCGCCAACCACTCCCAGAGGGCGCTTCTCTCGCGTTGCCGCTCTCTCCGCTCGCGCGCCTGGTCACCGATCGGCCCGAGGAGGGACTCGGTGATCGCCCTGGTGTCCGAACCGGTGAGCTCGATGAAGATCTCGTCCAGGCGCCCGACGGGGACGGTGACCGTGGAGCCGGGATAGCGGTCCATGCCCAGCAGGTCCGCCAGAGCCGCGCGCTGCCCCTCGTCCAGGTTCTTGACCGTGACGCGAGTGACCGCCGCCCCCGTGGAGAACCGCCGGTGCAGCTCCGTCCAGAACGGCCGGAGGTCAGCGGCGCGCAGCCGGTCGGGGATGTGGAGCCGGTCGGGCATGCCGGGCCGGTCAGGGGCGGTCATTCCGCGATGCCCTCCTCGACGGCCTCGGTGCGATGGCCGTCCCAGATGAACCGCGCGGTCGTGACGGCGTTGTCGCCGTCACCGTCCGCGCCGGTGATGAGCTGGTGGATGGCGATACCGTCCAGCTCCTGGTAGTCGCACCACTCGTGGTCCGAGGTGAGCACCATGTCGAGCTCCAGGTCCACCAGGAGGTCGAAGACCTGGCCTCGGTTGGCGGCGTCGACGCCGACGAACACCTCGTCCAGGAGGATGAAGCGCGGGCAGTCGGGGTCGGTCTGGTAGTGCGCGGCGACGGCGGCGAACAGGGGCAGGTGCAGCGCAATCGCCTTTTCCCCGCCCGACAGCGCACCGTGCAACTTGCGAGTGAGATCCTGCCAGCCCTTGCCGTCTCCGCGTTCGAGCCGGACGGTGAAGCGGTGCCAGGTGGTGTAATCCAGGACCTCCATGAGTTGCTCCTCCCAGCTCGCCGCGGTGTTCGCGGCCCGTGCCTCCTTCACGCGGTCGCGGAAGAACCGGTAGAGCGCCTCCCGGTCGGCGCCGCTCAGCCGCGCAGGGTCGCGGAGCAGCAGGTCACGCGCCGCGCGAATCCCGGCGCTCTGCTGCGGATCGACCTGCCAGACCAGCCGCACCGCGACCCGCGAGGCCGTCCGCACCCGCTCCAGGCGGCGGTTCATGCCGTCCACGAGTTCGGTCGCCTGCCGGATCCGGTCGGCGAGGTGCCTGCGCGTGTCGCCGGCGAGCGTCCGGTCGAACAGGTCGCGTTCCCTGTCGGTGATGTCTTCGCGCCGCCGGTCGCGTTCCGCGCGCAGTGCGGTGCTCAACTCCGCCGCGCCGACGCGCACTCCGTTCATGGTCGCGGTGAGCACTTGGACGTCCTCGTCCGGGGTGAGTTCCAGATCCGCCTGGTCGGCGAGGACGTCACGCGCGTGGTGCATCGCCTCGGACAAGAGGTGCTCGGCATCCCTGACGTTCTTAGGCTCGTACGGCGTCCGGGCCGGGAGTGAGGCGGCGACCGAGCGTGCGCCTTCCAGGGTGGCCTTCACGCCCCCGTCCGGGTCGAGCCGCACGGCGAGCGCGGCGTCGTCGGCCAGGTGGCCGGTGACCAGATGCCGGAACCGTGCCGCGGCCTGGTCCCGGGCGGCGACCGCGTCGTCCCGTGCCCTCTCCGCGACGCCGACGGCCTCCTCCAAGCGGCCGAGACGCTTTTCCAGTTCCAGCAGGGCGCGGCGGAGCGTCCCGCACCGGGTTTCGCATTCGCCGAGTTCGGTCCTGGCCTCCCGCAGGTTCTCCAGCACCTGCCGGTGCTCGACGCCGATCGAGGCGTCGATGGCCGCGAGCTTTTCGCTTACCTCGGCGGCCTCCTCTATGGCGTCCCGGGCGCGGTCCGCGGACTCGGCAGCGGTCGCCGCGTAGTCGCCCGCCGTCCGCGCCGCTTCGGCGGCGCGGGCTTCGGCGGTTTGGAGCGCCTCGCAGTGCTGGAGCCACACGTGCCCGTTGTCCCGGAAGTCGCGGACCGCCACGGCCAGAGCGTCCAGTGCGGACTCGCCGACCGGCAGGCCGTTCTCGGCGCCGAGTATGGTCAGCGCGCGCAGCGCGGCGGATGCCTCCGACTCGCGTCCGCGCAGCCGTTTCTCGGCGCGCTCCAGCTCGTCACCGCGCTGCGCCAGCGAGCGCTCTGCGGCGTCCAGGGCACTGGACGCGGCGCTGAGCGGCCGATGCGGAGGGCGGTCGCCCAACTCGGTCTCGAGGGCGGCACGGGCGGCGCCGACCCTCCCGAGACTCTCCTCGCAAGCCGCCTCCTCCGCCTCCAGGACACCGATCTCCGCGTCGAGTTCGGCGATGCGGCGGCGCCGTTCGCGTTCCCGGGCGGTGGCGCCGATGAAGGCGGGCTCAGGTTTGGTCCAGCGGCCGGTGAGAGTGCCCAGCCGCCAGGACCCGTCCGTCCCCGCCACGGCGGGATGGTCGGTCGCTAGGGCGTTCGGTGCGCAGGCGATGCCCGACAGGACGGCATGCAGCACCTCGGCGGACACCTGACTGTCGGGCTCGGCGACCAGGACGGAGGCGAGGCTGGTTTCGGGGGCGGGGCGAGCGAGCAGCGCCGTGGCAAAGGCGTCGTGCTCATCCTGGAGGAGGGCGCCGTCGGGCAGTACCCAGGCGTCCAGGAGCCCGGCGGCCTGGAGCGCGGCCTCGATGCCGGCCTGCGCCTCGGGCGTGACCGACGGGGCGAAGGCGACCAGGCGCCAAAGCGGACCACCCGGCCGTGCCGACCGGTCGGCGGGGCGCGTCTCCGGAGCGTCCGGCTCGACAGCCGGCCGAGCGGCAAGGTCCCCGCGCCGCCTCCTCTTGGCTGCCAGCTTCTCCCGCACCACGTCGCGACGGGAGTGCCACCCGGCCTCCTCGGCGGCACACCGTTCGACGGCATCCGCGCGCGCGGCGAACACCAGCTCGTCGCATTCGCGCTCGTCCTCCACCGCCCGTACCAGCGCCTCGGCGTCGAGCGTCGCGAGTTGGACGCAGCCACGCACCCAGCCGTCGAGCGCCTCCGCCAACCGGTCGCGTTCATGCTCGTACCGGTTGCGGGCCTCATCGCGGTGCACGGCGGCCTCGTCCAGTCGCTCTCGGCTCCCGTCGCGCTCGGACAGCGCGTCATCTCGGCGTTCCACGGCCATGCGATGCTGCTGGATCGCCGTGCGCAGCGCGCCGATCTGCTCCTCGCGGCTCCGCACGGCCGCGCGAAACAGGCCGCGTGCGCGCTGGACGCCGTCCGCCGTGGCCTCGGCGGCCGCCGGAGCGGCCTCATCGTGGACGGCGGCGAGGCCGGCGCGGTCGGCCGCCCTTCGTGTGTCGTCCTCGGCCCGGCCCGTGAGGGAGCGCTGCGTCGCCGCCTCCGCACGCGCGTGCTCGGCCTCTTCTCCACGCCGCAGGGCGTCCGCCGCGTGCTTGTCCGCGGTGCGCCGCGCCTGCGCCGCCGCCCTGGTGGCGGAGCGCACCCGTTCCTGGAGGTTGGCCAGCTCGTGCCCCGCGCGGTAGGCGTCGCTCTCCTTGAGGCCGTCGATGCGGGCGGCGAGCGCACGTCCCCGCGCCTCGTACTCCGCCAGCCGCCGGGCGGTCTCGTCGCGTTCCCGCGACGCCTTCTCGTGCTCCTCCCGACCGGTGCGGGCCTTGCCGGTGAGGCCGTCCATGGTGCTGGTGGCCGAGATGAGCCGGGCCGCGGCCGCGCGCAGGACGCGCTGGGCGTAGGTGCGCTGCCGGGCGGCGAGGCGGCCGGCCTCCTGGACGTGCTGGTCCAGCCGCCGCAGTTCCTCGCGCTGCCGGTCCAGCCGCTCGAAGCCTTCCGCGATCTCGTGGATCTCGCCCTCGCCGAGCGGCGGGAGCGCGCTGGACAGCAGGTCGGAGAGCAGCCCTGGGTCGAGCCGTTCCGACAACTTCGGGGTGCGGAGCTGCCGCAGCGCGGTGAGCAGCGAGTCGTAGCGCTGCTCGGTCAGCCCGCCGTAGAGCGTCCGCCGGACGGCTGTGCGGTACGCCTCCGCCGACTCGTGCACTTGGCCGTGCGTCCCGATGGCTTCGGCGAGATGCGCGCGAGTGAGGGGCTGGCCGCCGTCACCGGTGAGACTGAGCCCGCCGGGGACGCCGACGCGCTGCGCGGTGCTGAAGTAGGCGACCGTGACGTTCTTGGTGTTGGCGGTGGCCTGGAGGCGCGCCCCGCACGTGAACCAGCGCGGCCCATGCGCGAATTCGAGCCACACATAGCCGACGCGGGTCTTGCCGCTGTGGCCATCACCCATCAGGTTCCAGTGCATGGTCCGTTCGCTGCCGCCGAATGTCGACAGACGGCTCGGCTTGAGGCTGGCGTCCAGTAGGTAGGGCAGGAGCAGTTCCAGGGCCTTGCTCTTCCCGCTGCCGTTAGGGCCGCGCAGCAGCAGCCGTCCCTTATGGAATTCGAGGACCTCGTCGTAGTAGCGCCAGATGTTGAGGATGCCCGCCCTGGTGGGCCGCCACCGCGTCGCCGCCTCCTCCTTCTCCGCCGGAACGAGTTCGGTGACGGTCACGAAGGCTCCTCTCGGGTGACGCTGTAACGGTGAGCCGCGGGCAGCGCCCGCACGAGGCCGCCCTTCGGCCTGGCGAGGCCGAACCCGTACAGGACGGACAGCGCGTCGTCGACCAGCCGCGCCGCGCCCCCTTCGGACTGGTAGGCCATCGCCCAGCGCGGACGCCGCTCCAGGAGCCGCGCGACCTCCCCCGTGAGCACCGCGCGGGACGACTCCCCGTCCCTTACCAGGCGGTCGAGCAGCAACAGCGCCGCCACCTTCGCGTGGCTCCCGTCATCGGGGAACTTGGAGTCGGTGGCGAGGGCGTCGGTGTCGACCAGAAGGTAGCCTTCGGCGCGCTCTTCGAACTCCAGCCCGGCCTCCTCCGCCGCGCGGCGGAGGATCTGCCGCCCGGTCAGGGAGCCCGCGTAGGCGATCTCGGCCGGGGACAGGTCCGTCCGGTAAACGACCGGGTCATCCAGGAGCCTGCGCAGCAGGGAGTGCCTCGCCCACAGGTTCTTCTGCGTCTCCGTGGGCTCGTCCGACCCGTACCGGCGCTCGACGGCCAGTTCGTCCAGGTCGGGCCAGCCAGTGCCGGTGAGCCGCGAAGGAGCGACCGGAGCGGACAGGAGCCGCATCGTGCGGGTCGTGTCCACCCGGTACAGCACCTTGGCCTCGGCGTTGTCGAGGAAGGCGTCCGTCGCCCCGTCGACGGCCGTGACCGCGCCGTAGTGCTCCAGCAGCTTCAGCGCGTCGACGAACGCGGCCCGCTCCTCGCCGCGCACCGGGTCGAAGGACGGGATCTGCTCGTCGGCGCCCGCCGCCTGCACGACCCGCTGCGCGAGCATTCCGATCGTCGTCACCGGCGCGGCGAGCGCCTCAGCCGCGACCAGGCACAGCAGCGTGTACCTGCGCCGGTCGAACGGCGCCCGCGTCGACCGCCGGCGTCTGGCCGGACGCGACGGGTCGGCGGCCCCCCGCACCTTGACCAGCCGCGCGTAACCGAGCCGTGGCTCGATGAACAGCCGCCAGCCGCAGTAGTAGTCGAACCACCGGGTGAGGGCGGCATGGCGCCGCCGGACCAGGTCGAACCCCTCCGGGTCGGTGTGCAGCGAGACCAGTGGTCGGCCCAGCAGGAGCCGGATCGCACGCGCCAGCTCCTCCTTCTCCTCCCGGGCGAGCTGGTTGGCCAGAGTGCTCACGCGCCGGACGCCTTCCGCGCCGAGCCCGCGGCCGTGAAGCGGATGTCGACCAGGTAGTCGGGACCGCGGAACACACCGCGCGGCGTGCGCAGCTCGGCGGCGCGGCCGTCCGCCGGCGGCCAGAGCCGGACCTCGATCCGGCCGTCGGACGTGCCGGCACGCCGCATCCCGTCGCCGCCGGGCCGCGCGGCGAGCGCCCGGCCGATCAGGTCCAGCAGCCGCCGCAGCGTGTCGTGCTCGACGCGCCGGAACGACGAGAGCCGTACCGGGCCGTCGGTGGCGAGCCATTGCCAGGCCGCCTCCAGCTCCGCCCGCTCGCGCCTCGCGCGTTCGCGCCGCTCCGCGCGCAGGGCGCGGACGTCGCGCACCTTGGCCGTCCGTCCCACGCGTTCCGTGCGGCCGCTCGTGCGCAGCAGCGCGGACACCTCCACCGGCGGGGTCTCGGCCCAGCTCGCCGCCGTGGGGATGGGTTCGGCGTCCACGTGGGCCAAGTGCGCGTGCCGTGCGGACGCCAGCCCGAACGCCGTCCCCCACAGCCGGTGGGCGTCGTCCTCGCTCGGCGCGCTGGCGAACCAGCGCGCGAGCGTCCGGAAGTCGGCCGCCGCGCTGGACGAGCGGCGCCGCGACTCGATGATCCGGTCGAGCACCTGCAGCAGGGACACGATCGCCCTGCGCGCCACGTCGTGCAGCTGCCGGACGCGCGGCGTCCCCTCCGCGGGCCGGAACCACAGACGCAGCCCTTCCCATTTCGCCTGCCGCGCGGCAAGCCAGGCGATCGCGGGGTCGGCGCCCTGGACCGGGGGCAGTTCCGCCCCGTCCAGCGCCCGGCTGTGCAGGACACTGACACCCCGCTCCTCGACTTCACCGAGAGTGGCCTGTATCGCGTCGGCGCGCATGTCCAGATTGGTGACGAACTCCTGGAGATAGGCGACCGTCGCACTCTTGACGTCATTGAACGTCGCAAGATCGGCGCCTTCCGCCCGCATCAGCCGCTGCAATTCGCCATTGAACGACTTGGTGTTGTTCCGTAGCGCGTCGAGATGGCCCTCCAACTCCTGGAGCGTGGTGAAGATGCGCCGGTTGAGGGCCGGGTCGTCGTCCTTGAGCAGCTCGCCCAACTCCCCGAGCCGGTCGGCGATCGCGTCCAGCACGGCCGTCTGCAACGCGCCCGACGAGCTGAGCACGGCCAGCGCGTGCTGTACTCCGGCGAACGCGGCCTCACCCCGCTGCGTCAGCGAGTACTGGAGGTTCTTGCGCTCGTACTCCTCGGCCGTGGCGTAGCTGCCCGCATGGTTCTGCACGACGTCGAGCAACTGCCATTTGACGAGCTGCTCCAGCGCGCGGGTCAGCGACGCGTCGTCCACGGGCGCGTAGAACCCCGCGTCCCGCAGCCGCTCCTTCACCTCGTCGAACGCCAGCGACGTCTCCAGCCGCTCGTTCGCCTCCCCGAACGCGTACATGACCGCGGTGTGCAGGTCGGCGCGCTCGGTGACGGTGAACGCGAACATCCCCTCCGGCACCCGCGGCAACGCCATTTCCGCTCGCCCCCCTCGTCCCCTCACGGCAGTGGGTCGAGCCTACGCAACCACTTGGCGAAGTTCTCCAGCGTCTGCATCTGGGCCGGAGTCAGAGGTTCGGGCCGGAAGTGCATGACCTCGTTGCGGATGCCATTGACCTCTTTGAGGTCTTCCAGGAAGAGGCCGTGGTCGACGTCCCAGCCAAGACGGCCCCAGATGTCGGTTTTCATGAGCACGTGCCGGCAGCCGCCGAAGGTCAGGCCGTGCACGGATTCGACATTGTTCCGCGAGACCGCCGCCCGGATGTCCGCCAGCGTGCACACCTTGTCGATGTGCCGGCGGATACGGCGCTCTATCTCGCTGATCAGCAGGAACGGCCCCGCCAGCGTCACGAACCGCTCCGACAGGTCGGCCGTCGTGATGATCCCCGACAGCTTGCCCGCCTCGGCGACGAACGCGAATCCGTGCCGGCTGATCTCGGGGATCCGGTCGAGCAGCTTGTCCTCCGGATGCAGGACCTCGGGCGAGACTCCCATCAGGTGGTGGCGCAGCTCTCCGCCCAGGCCGGAGATCCGCGCGTCCGAGATGGACTCCCATGTGATGGCCCCGCGCAGGTCCGCGCCGTCGAGAACCGCCAGCTGCGAGTACCCGTGCCGCATCATGAGCGTCTGCGCGCGGCGGAGCGGGTCGTTGATGTCGACGGCGAGGACGCCTCGGCGGGCGCTGGGCAGCTCGCCCACGCAGAGCGACACCGGCGGGAATCTCTCCTCGGGTTCACCATCCGCGGGCACCTCGTCCTCTCCGGTGTCCCCCGCCGCCGGCGGTTCGTCCTCGTCGGCGCCGACGACGCGGACGGTGTCCCTCATGTCACGGACGGAGCGGAAGTCGGGCTCTGTTGCCAGGCCGGCCCCGGCCAGCGCCTTGGTGATCTCGGCGACCGCGGCCGGTCCGCGAGAGACGTGGCCCCATAGCGCCAGCAGGTCGCGGACGCTGATCGCCACCGGGTCGTCGCCCTTGCGCGCCGCCGCCTCGGCGAGGAACTCCACGGGGGTCACGCCTCCTCCTCCGTTCGCACGGCCCGCTGACCCATCACCTGCTCGATCAGTTTGATGATCTCCGCCATGCGGCGCTCGAAGAAGGCGTCGAACTCCCCGTCCCGCAGCGGGGAGGGCTCGATCAGGTGAGTGATCAGCGCGTCGTCGAGCCAGTTCGGCTGGATGCCGGATTCGCGTTCGAGCATCTGCAGGTACGCGGCGGGCGCGCGGTTCCCGACGATGCGTCCCGTCCGGTGCGAGAGGAGGGTCTTGTTCACGACGCTGTTCTGCCGCTGCGCCTCGATACCGTTCTTCTCGCACCAGCGCGCGGGGAAGATCCGGTAGATCTCCGCCTTGTAGTCCTCCAGCAGGTTCCCGTCGAGTGGCTTGTCAAGGTGGAACCAGTCGGTGCAGCCCTGTTGCAGGAGCAACGCGAAGACGCCCTTGTACGCGGCACTGTTGCGCGTCTGCATGGAGAGCAGGCGGGTCTCCGCGAAGCGCGCGTCCTGGACGGATTCTGGTACGCCCCGCTCACCTCTGATCCAGCCGACGACCTGTTCCAGGTCGCGGGGGAAGCGGCTGTCGGCGGTGCCGCCGTACTGCTCGCCGAAAACGCCGCACCAGTACCAGCGGGCGAGCTTGGCGCGGGCGTCCTCGGTATCGGTCTCGGTGCCGAGGACGGTGCGGATGGCCGCCAGCGGTGGCAGCTGCGTCCGGTACGGCAGGTCCTCGGCCCGGAAGACGCACTGGTCCGCGAGGAACCTCCCGGCCCAGTGCAGTGCGTCCGCGACGAGGGGGGCCCATTTGAGGTACTCGTCGAGTTCCAGTTCCAGCATGTTTCGGCGCTTGCAGCCGACCGGAACGCCCGCGCGGTGGTAGGTGGAAGCGAGGCAGATGGCCTGCAGGAAGTCGGTGCTCTCCAGTTCACCGAGGACGGGGTGCGCGGTGACGAGTTCGGTCCGCGTGGTGTCCCAGTGCTCGGGCAGCCGGAAGTCGTAGCCCTCCTGCTCGGAGAATGAGCGGTTCCCGGCGAAGGTGGCGGTGAGCAGCTCGAAGACGTTGAGCGGCACTCCCCCGGTATTGACCTTCTCGAAGACCGTGCACACCGCCTCCTTCGCGGTGTTCTTGCCGAGGCGGATGGTCGGCACCTGGTACTTGAGGACGTTGTTCACCACCGCTTCCTGGAACTTGGTCCAGGTCGCCTCTCTCGAAGCATCGCTTCCCACATACCGGAACATCCAGTTGAGCATCGCCGAGTTGTCGAAGACGAGGGTCAGCGGAAAGTAGCCCTGTTCGCACTCCAGCTCCCGCGTGCTCAGGTCCAGGTCCACGCGGCGGCCGAACTGGGAGCGGATGATCTTTTCTTCCGGCACCGAGACGATGGCCTTCTCCCGGTCGCCGCTTTCGTCGACGGCCGCCTCGATGTCGATGTAGTACCAGCGGCGCAGATCCTTTCCGCGAAGATCGCGGGTTTCCACAGGGCGACCGGAGCGCAGTGCCTGGAACAGGGACGTGATTCGCTGCTGCCCGTCGAGCAGCAGCTCCTCATCACGCGCACCGCCGGCGTCCGCCGCTCCGGCGAGAGGCCGGGCCTTGAAGCCCGCTCCGTCCGGACCGGTCTCCAGCGTCATGATGACACCCATCGGGTAGCCCATCGTGACGGTCGCCAGGATGGACACGACCCGCTCGTCGTCCCATTTCCATTCACGCTGGAAATCGGGCAACTGGATACGACCCACAGCAACTTGGTCAAGAAGGGTATCCAGCTGAGGGCTGTCCAGTGCCACGGTTGTCCTCCGAAGGATTGACGAGGCGGGGGCGCAGCCCGAACATACCTAGTCAGCACCGGAGAACGGGAGCTTTTTCCGGTAGGCGTGCATGGTGGCCGCGGTCGTATGCTTGCCCGCACGGGTCAGTGCGGTGACGGGTTCGCAGGGCGAAGAGGGTGGCGCGGGTTGTCCAACCGGTGGTGGGGGCCGCGGTCCGACTTCACGTGGGAGGAGGACGCGCTCCGGCACATCCGCGAGCGGATGCCGGAGACGGAGCCGTTCCGGGCGTGGCAGACGTTCCAGTTCACGGCCCGTTCCGGCCACGTTCCCCAGGTCGACCTGCTGATCGCGACGCGCGCCGGGCTGTTCCTGGTGGAGATCAAGAGCCATCCGGGGCGGGCGGTCAACAGCGGGAGCACCTGGATCATCCACGGTGATGACCGGACGCGGTCGTTCGAGAATCCGCTGTTCGCCACCGACCTGAAGTGCAAGCAGCTCGTCGAGCAACTGAAGTGGGCCCGCGACCAGTTCCCCGGCATGCGGAACCTGCGGATCCCGTTCGTCCGGCCCGCCGTGTTCCTGTCGGCGCCCGACCTGCGCTGCATGTTCGACGAACCGCAGAAGGTGAACGTCTACGGCCGGGACGGCCTGGAGGAGCAGACCGGCCTGCCCGGCATCTGGACCGGCCTGCTCGGCGGTGCCGCCCGCAGCCCCCGCGATGTGGTGGACCCGGCGTTCTCACGGCAGCTGCACAAGCTCCTCACCAAGATCGGCATCTCGGGGCTGCGCAAGCACCGGAAAGTGGGGCCGTTCGAGCTGGCCCCGCAGTCGTTCGACGCGGGCCCCACCTGGGAGGACTTCCTCGCCGAGAACACCGCGCTGCCGGGCGACCAGCCACGCCGCATCCGCGTGTACCTGTCGGAGCTGAAGGCCGACCGGGAGGAGCGGGAGTCGACGCGCCGGGCCGCCCGCCGCGAGTACATGGCGTTGCAGGGCATCCAGCACGAGGGCATCGTCCAGGCCGAGCAGTTCAGTGACGAGCACGAGGCCGGCCCGGCGGTCATCTTCCGGCACGGCGCGGACTGGACGCGGCTGGACCACTTCGTCGCCGAGCGCGGGCCCGACATCCCGATCGAGACGCGGGTGGAGATGGTGCGGCAGCTCGCCGAGGCCCTCGACCACGCGCACCGCCGCCACCTGTTCCACCGGGCCCTCGCGGCCCGCAGCGTGTACGTGGAGATGGACGGGAACTATCCCCGGCTGCGGATCTGCGACTGGCAGGTGTCGGCGCGGCCGGACTCGGGCTCGTCGGGACGCCCTGCCGCGCTCGCCGGCGGCACGACCCTCGCGGGGTCCGCGGGCGGCACCTCGCTGGCCGCGCACTTGGAGAAGTCGTCGGGCCCCTATCTCGCCCCGGAGTTCGGCAACGCCGACGCGCAGGGCACACCGCTCGACGTGTTCGGGCTGGGTGCGCTCACGTACCTCGTCCTGACGGCGCGTCCGCCGGCACGTGACCGGGCGGCCCTCGCCGCGCACCTGACGAGCCGCCAGGCGCTCGTGCCGTCCGCCGTGTCGGACGACGTCACCCCGACGATGGACGAGCTGGTCCGCAGAGCGACCGCCGTGATGCCGGTGGACCGGCACGAGACCGTCCGCGACTTCCTCGACGACCTGGAGGAGGTCGAGGAGGAGATCACCGCGCCCGACGAGTCGGACGTCCCCGACCTGCTCGATGCCGTGAAGGGCTCGATGGTGCAGGGCTGGCGGGTCGTGCGGCTCCTCGGGAAGGGGTCGACGGCGAAGGCGCTGCTGGTGGAGAAGGACGGCCACGAGCAGGTCTTCAAGGTCGCGCTGAACGAGTCGAGCCGGGAGCGGCTGGAGCACGAGGCCGCGCAACTCCGGCGGCTGGAGCGGAGCGGGCCGAACATCGTCCGGTGGATCAGCGGCCCGATGGAGGTCGGGCCGCGGCATGTCCTGGTGCTGGAGCAGGCCGGGCAGCAGACGCTGTCGCAGTTCCTCCGCAGCCAGGGCCGGCTGACGGTCGACGACCTGCAGAACCTCGGCGCCCACCTGTTCCGCGCTGTCGGCTACCTGGCGGAGGAGGGCGTCTGGCACCGCGACATCAAGCCGGACAATCTGGCGATCAAGGAGCTGCCGAAGAAGGGCCGCCGGCTGGTCCTTTTCGACTTCTCCCTCGCGGGAGCCGTGGCCCGCGACACCGGGGTGGGCACGCCGCCGTACCTGGACCCGTTCCTCGGCACCGACCGCCGCCCCGAGTACGACGACGCGGCCGAGCGGTACGCGATGGCGGTGACGCTGCACGAGATGGCCAGCACCGAGCTTCCGTCGTGGGGGGACGGCGTCGCCGCGCCGAACCTGCTCGACGCGAGCGAGGAGATGCCGCAGCTCGCCGAGGACAGTTTCGATCCGCTGCTGCGCGAGCGCCTCGTCGCGTTCTTCCGCAAGGCGCTGCACCGCGACGCCGCGCAGCGCCACACGTCGCTGAGGGAGATGGAGTTCGCGTGGCAGGCCGTGTTCCAGGGCCTGGACGAGACGGCGCCGCACACCGTCCACCCGCCGGCCGCCCCGGAGCAGGAGGCGGCGGTGCCCACGGTGCGGGCCGACACGCTCCTCACGGTCGCCGGGCTCACGAAGCGGGCGCTGTCGACCGCGCTTCAGCAGCTTGAGGTGACGACGGTCGGGGAGCTGAGCAAGGTCCCGTCCATGCGGATCCAGCGGCTCCGCGGCGTGGGCCTGGGCCCGCGCAACGAGTTGGTGAAGCGGGCGCGGGAGTGGCGGCGGCAGCTCGCGATCGCCGAGCGGACCGGGGAGTCCGGACGCGCCGCCACCGCCGCGACGGATCCCCGCGCGCTGAACCTCGACGAGGTGGCCGAGCAGCTCGTCCCCAAGGTCAACGGACGCAACGCCACCGAGATCCGGGTGATCCGGTTGGTGCTCGGCCTGCCGGACGACGGGGAGCCCGCGCCCCTCCCCCAGTGGTCGTCGCAGGCGGCGGTGGCGAAGGAGGTCGACCTCAGCCAGCCGCATGTGGCGCGGCTGCTCGGCGCGGCCCGCAACCGGTGGATCAAGAGCGTTCCCGCCGTCACCGCGCTGCGCGCCACGGTGCTGGAGCTGCTCCAGGAGCACGGCAGGGTGATGGAGGCCGACCGGCTCGCCGCCGCGCTGCTCGCCGACCGGGGTTCGGAACTGGACGAGCCCGCGGCCCGCCGCGCGCTCGCCGGGGCGTGCCTGCGCGCCGCCGTGGAGGCCGAGGAGCATCTGGAGAACCCCCGGCTCGCCCGCCGCCGCGCCGACGACCGGGTCCTGATCGCCGCGGTCGCCGAGGAGGACCCGTCCGCGCCCACGGAGGAGGAGCTGCTCGACTACGCCGTCGAGCTCGGGCACCGCGCCGACAGGGTGGTGGACCTGCCCGACGCGGCGCCGCTGCCGGGGACGAAGGCGGTCCTGGAGGCGCTGAACGGCGTCCCGCGCCCGGACGGCATGCCGCCGCTGTCGGATCTGGATCTGGTGTCGCTGGCCGCGGACGCGTCCCGCAACGCCGCGATGACGGCGCGGCTGGAGCTGTATCCGCGCGATCTAGCGCCCCGCAAGGCGCTCCAGCTCGCGCAGGCCGCGAGCTACCTCGGGCCGCCCGGCCTGCGCCCCCGGGAGCTGCGCGAGCGCGTCCTCGCGCGGTTCCCGGAGCTGGCGTCGCTGCCGGAGCCGGACGAGCTGCGCGGCGTCCTGAAACGCGAACTCGGCATCACCGTCCATGTCACGCGCGGGCCGGACGGCGACAACCGCTACGTCCTGCCGAGCAGGTCCCTGCTCACTCCGCTGAGCGGACGCGGCAAGCCAGGCCGGACGACCAGGCTCGGCACCGCGTCACCGAGCGCGGAGACGTGGGACCGCCTCGAAGGCGCCGCCGAGCAGGGCGGTTTCCTCGCCGTGAAGGCCTGGATGGACGAGGCCACGTCCGTGCTCAGCGTGCTGACCGCCATGGCCGAGGTCACCCCGGTCAATGTCGCCCGGACGTTCCTGACCACCCTCCGCGCCATCGTCGACGAACGCGGCAAGCCTCGCTGGGAGACGGTGCTCGCTGCGGACTCCCCCGACGCCTCCCCCACCGCCCGCGTCGGCTTCGAGAAACTCGTCGCCGAAGTCTGGGAACGGTTCGAGGCGGACGTGCGCGCCGCACCCGGGACGGTGCTGCTGCACGACGCGACCCCCCTCGCCCGGTACAAGGGCGGTATGGAGTTGCTGACCCGCCTCAAGCTCGGCGCGCAGGCCCCCGACGAGGGGCCGCACGGGCTGTGGCTGTTCTGCCCGATGAACGACCCCAACACCGAGGCCGCGCTCGACCACACGGTCGTCCGCGCCATGGGTGAGAACGAGCAGCTCGCCGTCCCCGGCGGGTTCGCGCTGCAAGACACGAGGAGTGCTTCATGATCGACCCGGACGCCCTGCTCAACGACTTGAAGCCGCAGGTCAGGGCGCTGGAGAACGATCTACGCGACCGCGCCGGCGAGGAGCGGTTCGACGTGCCGCTGCGCGCGGAGTGGGACAAGGCCGTCCGCCGCAACCGCACGGCCGCGACATACGAGACGTGGCTGGAGGACCAGGTCACCCAGTCCGCCGTCGCCTGGGTGCTGAGCACGGTCTTCCTGCGCTTCTGCGAGGACAACCGGCTCATCGACGACGTCTTCCTCTCCGGCCGGGGTGAGCGCCTCGACCTGGCGAAGGAGAGGCAGCAGCACTTCTTCGAGCAGCCGGAGCACGCCAGCGAGACCGACCGGGAGTGGATCGTCGAGGGGCTCGACGCCATGTCCAAGGCGTCGCCCGTCGCCGCCGGGCTGTTCGACCGCGACCACAACCCCATGTGGCGGATCACGCCGTCCCTGGAGGGGGCGAAGGCCCTCATCGACTTCTGGCGCCGGAGCCGCCCCGCCCTGCCCGAAGAAGGGTTGGAGGTCGCGGCCGTTCCGGTTCACGACTTCACCGACCCGAAGTGGAACACCCGCTTCCTCGGCAACCTGTACCAGGACCTTTCCGAGCACGCGAAGAAGAAGTACGCGCTCCTCCAGACGCCCGAGTTCGTGGAAGAGTTCATCCTCAGCCTGACGCTGGACGAGGCCATCAACGAGTTCGGCCTCGACCCCGAGCCACCCGAAGCCTGCCCGGAGGAGCTGAACCTGCCGCGCGGGTTGCGGGTCATCGACCCGACGTGCGGCTCCGGCCACTTCCTCCTCGGCGCATTCGAGCACCTTGTGGAGAAGCTCCAGGCCACCCGCCCCTATGACGACAAGTGGGACGTCGTCCAGCGCGCCCTGTATTCGGTGCACGGCGTCGACAAGAACCCGTTCGCGGTCGCCATCGCACGCTTCCGCATGCTCACCGCCGCCATGCAGGCCGGCGAGGTCAAGAGGTTGAAGGACGCCCCGGACTTCACCCTCAACATCGCCGTAGGAGACTCCCTCATCCACGGCCGAGGCGGCCCCGACCTCGACCAGGGCCGCTGGGAGTTCGACGCGAACGGCGAGCTTGCGGAGCCCGAGCCCGTCTTCACGTACGCGACGGAGGACATCAGCGACTACGTCAAGACGGTCGACCTGCTGGGCGTCGGCAGCTACCACGTCGTAGTCGGCAACCCGCCCTACATCACCGTCAAGGACAAGACGGAGAACAAGAACTACCGCGTCTACAAGAGCTGCTCGGGCGCCTACGCCCTGTCAGTACCGTTCGCTGAACGCTTCTTCCAACTCGCCATCCGAGCTGGACAGGACCGACGTGGGGCAGGGTACGTCGGCCAGATCACCGCCAACTCGTTCATGAAACGAGAATTCGGCAAAAAACTCATCGAAGAGTTTTTCCCGACCATCAGACTCACTCACATCATTGACACGTCTGGCGCCTACATCCCTGGCCACGGTACACCCACGGTCATCCTCATCGGCCGACGCACTTTTCCACGGAATGATCTCATTCGCGCCGCCCTTGGAGTTCAAGGAGAGGGTACACAACCAAAGGTACCCGCTCGCGGCAACGTCTGGCGCGCTATCGTCGGCCAAATCGAGACCCCCGGATCCATCAGCGAGTGGCTGAGTGTGGAGAATTACTCTCCTGACCGCTTCAGCCGCCATCCGTGGAATCTATCAGGAACTCAACCTGAGGTCATTCTTAATCAAATGGTGGCTGCTTCTGGCAAGAGGCTAGTCGACGTTATTGAATCAATCGGCCGTACAACCAATCCTGGCGAGGATGAGCAGTATTTCCTACCTGACCCGCAAACCGCTCGCAGACTCGGCGAAGAAGAGCGAGTTCGCGACCTCATTATCGGCGAATTCGTTCGAGACTATACCATTACGTCCGCAATCACCATACGCTATCCCTATGCGGACACCCAAAGCTCTGTCAGCATAAGTGATCAAGACAGGTTGGCTCGCATCTCACTGTGGCCGGCAAGGACTACGCTAAGAAGTCGCGTAATCTTCGGAAGAGGACTCACAGAAGCTGGTCGCGCATGGCATAGCTATCTTGAAACATATCCATCAAGGCTTCAGAATCCACTTTCGATTACATTTGCTTTCGTGGCTACCAATAATCATTTTGTCCTTGATCGAACAAGTAAACTCTTCAAACAATCTGCCCCCGCCATCAAGCTTTCACAAGATGCAAAAGAGGAGGAATATGTCAAGCTACTAGGGGTGCTGAACAGCTCAATCAGTTGCTTCTGGCTGAAAATGGTCAGTCAAGCAAAAGGTGGGACAGACAATTCCAGCGGAGGTGGCAATCGCTGGACACCAGAGGCGTGGATCGATCGATACGAATTCACGGGGACCAAACTAAAAGAATTCCCCTTGCCTGGAGCATTTCCGACGGAGTGCAGCCACCTCTTGGATACTCTGGGACAAAGTATAGCAACTCTTACACCTGCGGCAGTTTGCAGCAACGGTTCACCAAGCGCCTCGAGACTCAAGAAGTCTCGAGATCAATGGTCAATTACCCGGGAGCGCATGGTGACCCTTCAGGAAGAGTTGGATTGGAGAGTGTACCAACTTTATGGACTGCTGACCGAGGAAGAGGCGGCAGAGTTGACCACGGATTTGCAGTCTGCACCAGGAGTGAAGCTGGGCGAACGGGCCTTTGAGATTGTGCTTGCGCGGAAGATGGTGACCGGTGAGATCGAGACTCAGTGGTTCGCAAGGCATGGCTCTTCGCCGGTCACTGAAGTGCCACAGCACTGGCCGGAGGCTTATCGGCGAGTGGTCGAGAAGCGGGTCGAAGCGATCGAGAAGTTCCCGCAGACAATCGGGCTGATCGAACGGCCAGAGTACAAGCGACGCTGGGCGTCCGAGCCGTGGGAGAAGAAGGAGAAGGACGCTCTTCGGAACTGGCTGCTGGATCGGTGCGAGGCGCACGAGTTGTGGTTCGCGGTGAATGAAATCGGCCTGGAACAGCCCAGGATAATGACAGTTGGCCGACTGGCTGATCGACTTCAGGATGATGCCGACCTTGTGTCGGTGGCTCGGCTCTACGCCGGTGAGGATGTCGAGTTGATCGACGTGCTCAAGGACATCCTGGACGCTGAGCATGTGCCTTTCCTCCCTGCGTACCGCTACAAGGACTCCGGGCTGCGCAAGCGGGCGCAGTGGGAAGAGACCTGGCGGTTGCAGCGGCAGGAAGACGAGACTGGCGAGCGGCTAGATATTAAGGTGCCGCCGAAGTACACCGGTGCCGACTTTCTCAAGCACTCGTACTGGCGGAATCGCGGGAAGTTGGATGTGCCCAAGGAGCGGTTCATCTCCTATCCCGGTGCAAGTCCGGACGGGGACGACACGCTGTTGCTCGGGTGGGCTGGGTGGGATCACGCTCAGCAGGCCCATGCGCTCGTGACGCTCATTGAGGAGCGGACAACGCGGGATGGGTGGGAGCTTGAGCGGCTCATGCCTTTGCTGGCTGGGCTGGACGAAGTCCTGCCCTGGGTTAAGCAGTGGTACAGCGAGGTGGATCCGGAGACCGGATTGAGCCCGGCTGGCGCCTACGAGGGCTACCTCCAGGAGCAGGTGGAGAAGTACCCCGGGCTGTCTCGGGAGGAGTTGGCCAAGTGGCGGCCTCCGAAGAAGACCCGAGGGCGGGGCGCTCGCAAGAAGAAGGCGGACGAGTAGGCGACGGCCGGGCTCATCAGTCCGCTACCTCCAGGAGTCTCTGGCGGAGGACGAACCCGTCCGTAGCCCAGATGAACACGTCGTCGCCTTTGACCGCCATCCATAGAGGACGAGCCGGGTCGGCGATGATGCCGAATGTGGGAAACTCTCGTCTCAGTTCGGCAAGGTAGGCGGCTGGGTCAAGCTGCCATGCTCCGTTGCTTGCGGCCTTCATTCTGGGGCGCCCAAGTAGCCCTTGATCATGACCAGGGCGTCGGCGATGCGCTCGCTCTCGGCGATGGGCTGCTGCCAGGACGTGAAGTACCAGTAGCGCCCCTCGTCCCTTTCGTGTGGTCGACAAGTAATCGTGTCGCCCGAGACTCCTGCCACTCCGCAGACGCTCCGCGCGGTCGAGGTCATGTTGCGGACGACCAGCCCGCCGGCCACGTACTGAACTGTGAAGCCGTGCGCCATCAGGTGCATACCCAATGCCTTGAGCCGCACGTACGACTCGACGGCCGGGGACTCGTGCTCAGGAACGTTCATCGCACCTCCTCAAGGACTCGGCGAGTGCGATCCGCTCGGACAGTCGTGTCTGGGCGTCGCAGAGCAACCACAGCTCGGCCGAGTCCGCCGCCTGAACTTCTTCCAGGCAGCCGTTCAGGAGTTGGTAGTCGCTCAGCTTGGCGAGTCGTCGGGCGATGAACCCATCATGAGACCGCCCGCCATGCCAACCCGACATTAAGGGCATTCGTCCCTTCGCGGAATCGTTCGATATCGACCTCTTGGACATCTCGGGGACCCCGCTGTCTGTCGTTGCGTCGAAAAGCTTGCAATCAGACTGGCAAGCCAGGTAAAAGAGCGGTAGTGACCGTTCCACACTGACGGTCAAGTCGAGCCAAGATCAACTCAACCACCGCCCCCCGGTGAACCCCTCGGAGGCCCTCAATGGGTGAGAATCGAGCCCGCATCTTCTTCGGTACCGAACTCCGCAGGATGCGTGAGGAAGCCGGACTCACAGGTAAGGAACTCGCGGACGCACTCGGGTGCACGCCGCAGTGGGTAAGCACCATGGAGAGCGGCCGGAAAGTCTCCGAGCAGAGCGCGCTCGACCTCGACACGTACTTCAAGACCGGCGGCCACTACCACCGTCTGTGGAAGTTGACCAAGGACATCGAGGTCCAGTTCGTCCTCCCGCCCGGGTTCCCCGAGTACCTGGAGGAAGAGAAGAGGGCAACTTCTTATCGAATCTTCTGTGCGTTGCTCGTCAACGGTCTGTTCCAGACCGAGGACTACACGCGGGCCATCCTCACGACGACCGACGGGACCAACGCTCAGGAATTGACAGCCAAGCGCATGGAACGGCAGGCGGTCCTCACTCGCGACAACGTGCCCCGCGCCTGGCTCGTGCTGGACGAGGCCGTATTGCACCGCACGGTGGGCAGCTCGGAAATTATGCGTGACCAGCTCAATTCTCTCCTGCTCGCGTCCGAGCGCATCAACACGATGATTCAGATCGTGCCGAATGGGGCGGGGTACCATGCTGGCCTCGGCGGCGAATTCACCATCCTCGGCTTTGATGACGGACCAGACCTCGCCTACACCGAGTCTGCCGGTGAAGGACTCTTGATCGAGAAGGCTGCCCGAGTCAGGGACAAAGTCGTACGCTGGGACTTGCTCCGAGGCCACGCGCTACCCATTAAGGAGTCGCGGGCCCTGATTAGGAGGGTGATGGAGAACTATGAAGGACATGCCCAGCGCTCACTGGCGTAAGAGCAGCCACAGCGACCACAGCGGCGGCAACTGCGTTGAGGTGGCGGACCTGGCTCCGATGATCGGGGTCCGGGACTCCAAGGATCCGGACGGGCCGAAGCTGACCTTCGGCGTTGCCGCCTGGTCCGCCTTCGCTCGCTCGGTCAAGAACAGCGAGCACGACCTGGCCTGACATCCGTGTTCGGCTCGGGAGCCTTCGGCCGCCTGCCGGCCGAAGGCTTCGCCTCATCTTCGGCCCGGAAGGTGGGGAGTCAGGCAGCGCGGGAATCCGCCGCGAGGTCGAGCGCCTCCTTCATCGGCTATCCCTGTGACCGCTATCGGTCGGCGTCACCGCGAATCGCGTCGACGAGACGCCAGACGGCGCTCGATGGGTTGGGCGGCGGGCCGTCGCCCTCATGCAGCTTCCGCGCCCGTTCGCAGGCAGGTTCCAGGCCCTCTTCGAAGTCCTCGAACCGGGTGGCGGATTTCGACCACCCCGGCCGGAGTTCCTTGAGCATCCTCTCCGCCTCTCGCGCG
Source organism: Actinomadura sp. NPDC049382 (assembly GCF_040677125.1). Taxonomy (NCBI): domain Bacteria; kingdom Bacillati; phylum Actinomycetota; class Actinomycetes; order Streptosporangiales; family Thermomonosporaceae; genus Actinomadura; species Actinomadura sp. NPDC049382. The sequence goes on along the minus strand of NZ_JBFARO010000052.1, from coordinate 30,353 downwards.
GACTGGAACGGGCCCCTGTGGTCCTTCAGATGCAGGATGAGCCAGAACTCGAATGATGGGGACGAGAGCGCGACCCTCACGTCCGTCCCCCGAGCTTCGTCGAGTATGTCGCCGACAAGGCGGTCATCCAACTCCGTGTCGAGCACGCACCATATCTCGTCGTACTCATCCGCGCGGCGTCGTTTCGCCTCGCGCACTACCGCCACATGGTCGCAATCCGGCGCATCGACATCGAGTTGCGGCCCTGTTCGGGTACGCATCCGCGCGAAATACTGCTTCTCCGTTTTACCCTCGCACAGGATCAGGAGGCTACGGCGCTCACGCCGCGATCCTCCCGCACGGCGGCGCAGGTCGGTCTGCGTACTGAACGCTCGGGGCGGACGCCCGGCACGCTTACGACTCTGCTGAGCCATCGCCGATGTCCTCTCGAGCCGCCAGCGCCGCAGCGAACAACTCGTCATCGATCAGAGGCACGGCTCCGTAACGGCCCGCGAGATAGCGACGTTCACGGTTCTCTTCGCTCCGGGGCTTGAAATCCGAGATGGGGAAGAGCTCCGTGGCTCCGCATTCGTCCTTCTCTGTGAACCAGATATGGTCGCGGAGGAGAACCTCCTCACCCTGTATCCTACCCAAAAGCGAGACATCATGACTGGTGAAGATCAATTGCGCTCCGCGCGTATTGATCTGCGGATCCCGGAAGAGCTTGATGACCTGCGCGGCCAGGAAGGGGTGCAGGCTGGAGTCCAATTCATCCACCACGAACGGGGATCCGAGGTCAAGGGCCCTGAACGCGGCGCGCCCCAACCGGAACAAGAACTGTGTACCGGTCGACTGCTCCGACAGCGCAAAGGTGGCCTTCCCGTCCATCCCCCGATGCTGAAAGTGGAGACGTTTCCTGCGGGCCGGAGGATCACCCTCACCTCGCCATACTCTCTTTACCCGCGCCTCATACTCAGCATCACTTTCATCGACCATCGCAGCGCTGACGATGCCCGTGTCCGCCGCACGCAGTAGATCAGTAAGGCGCTCGACGTCATCGGCGGGTGACATCGTCGGCGTGAACCCGAATTCTCTACTGTTAGTTCGCCATGCGATGCGTTGGAACCAAGCGTATACCCGCTGCACGTCTTCCTGTTTGGAGCGTGCCGCAAGCGAAAGAAAAAGAACGTTGGGTTCCGTCAGCTCCGCGGCCTGGCGCAGCCCCTTTGCTGAATGCTCACCGTATGAGAAATCTTCGCCCCGCCGGTGGAATATGGTCCGCGGCTTCTTCCGCGGATAGCTGTACATCCACTCTTCCACGATGCGTTCGTCATCCAGGGAGAAGCCGTAGGTGTGACGTACTCCGTCAATCTGAACATCAACGGCGAAGCTGGATGGCTCGGACAGCATCGCTTCGTCCAGCGCGAACGGGTAGCGCTTGATGCCGGCGCCCGGCTCGTGCTCCCTGAACGACCAGCGCACCAGGTAGGCCATGTACTGGAGCGCGTCCAGCACGTTGGACTTGCCGGACGCGTTCGCGCCGAAGATCCCCGCCACCGGCAGGGCCGCCCAGGGCTCGTCCTCGGAATGATCGGCCGGGTAGACGGGTGTGAGCAGCAACTGCTGCTCGTCTCGGAGCGATCGATGGTTCGCCGCGCGGAAACTCAGCAGCATCGGTCACCGTCCCTCCACTTTCATCGGGTTACAGCCCGATCTGTGCGAAAAACCCGCACAGACGCATGTTAACTCTACGTGGTGACATGGCAAGCGAGAAGGAGGTGAAGTCAACCTCACGGTTTGGTTGAGAGCCTCCGCATCGCAGCAGCGCCAGGGCCTTCCGGGCTCTTATACCCTTAGCCACTGCTACAACGGGTGGTGCGTACCCGGAGCATCGTGGAACGGAGCGTGGTGGAGGGCGATGGCGGTTCAGCTGCTACGTGACCTGATCGACATTCCCGAGCGGGTCCTCGCCGGGGACTTCGTCCTGATGCTGTCCAAGGGCGTCGAGGCCGACTCGACCGTCCGGGACTACGTGGTCACCGACCAGCTGAAGGGGTGCTTCGACGAGGCACTCGGGATCATCCAGTCAACGGTGGAGGGACGGCAGTCCCGGGCCGTGTACCTGGACGGGTCGTTCGGCTCCGGTAAGAGCCACTTCATGGCGGTGCTGCACGCCATCCTGCGCGGTGAGTCCGAGGCGCTCCAGAAAGAGGGGCTCAAGGACGTCGTCAGTGGGCACCGGGACTGGCTGAAGGGACGCAAGTTCCTCCTCGTCCCCTTCCACATGATCGAGGCCGTATCGCTGGAGTCGGCGGTCCTCGGCGGATACGTCCGGCACGTGCGGGAGACGCATCCCGACGCGCCGCTGCCCGCCGTCTACCGGGACGAGGGCATCCTCGCCGACACCCGGGAACTGCGGCAGGCCCTCGGCGACAAGGCGTTCATCGACGGGATGTCCGCCGGCACCGAGGAAGAACAGGAGTGGGACGCGGTCGGCTGGACGAGCGCCACCCTCGACTCCGCCCTCGCCGCGCCACCCGGCGACCCCGAGCGCAGGCGCCTCGTCGGCGACCTCCTCCGCACGCACTTCAAGCGATACGCGCAGGCGGTCAGCGGAACCGACTCCTTCATCGAGCTCGACCGCGGTCTCTCCGAGATCAGCCGGCACGCCAAGAACGTCCTCGGCTACGACGCCATCGTCCTGCTGCTGGACGAGCTGGTGCTCTGGCTGTCCGGTTACATCGGCGACATCAGCCGCGTGCAGACCGAGGCGCAGAAGGTCTCCAAGCTGGTGGAGTCGGCCGAACACGACCGGCCCGCGCCGATCGTCAGCTTCGTCCCACGGCAGCGGGACCTGCGGGACCTGGTCGGCCGGGACGTCGCCGGCGCCACCACCGCCAGCCTGTTCGACACGCTCAAGTACTGGGACGGCCGGTTCGACACGATCAAGCTGGAGGACCGGAACCTGCCCGCCGTGGTGAAGGCGCGGCTGCTCCGGCCGAAGAGCGTCGAGGCCGAGAAGACCCTCGACACGGCCTTCGAGCGGGTCACCAACGCCCGGTCGGACGTATGGGACGCGCTGCTGGACGCCCAGGGCGGCGCCTCCGACGCGGAGGCGTTCCGCGCCACCTACCCGTTCAGCCCGGCGTTCCTGCACGCGATGGTCGACATCTCGTCGGCACTCCAGCGACAGCGCACCGCGTTGAAGCTGATGCAGCAGCTTCTCGTCGACTACCGGGACGTCCTCCCTGTCGGCCAGCTCATGCCGATGGGCGCCATCTACGACGTCCTCGCGCGCGGCGCCGACCGGCCCTTCACCGACAAGCTGCGCGGCGAGTTCGAGCAGGCCAAGAACTTCTACACCGGCCGCCTGCTCCCCTACTTGCTCGACAAGCACGGCCTGACTCCGGAACAGGTCGCGAAGCTGCCGTCCCGGCACGCGTTCCGGGCGGACGACCTGGTGGTCAAGACGCTGCTCCTCGCCGCGCTGGTGCCGAACGTGCCCGCGCTGCGCGCCCTCACGGCGGGACGGCTCGCCGCGCTCAACCACGGCTCGATCGTGACGATGCTCCCCGGCCAGGACCGGGTCATGGTCGCGAAGACGCTGCGGGACCTGGCCGGGGAGTTCGGCGAGTTCCAGGTCTCGGGCGGCGACGACCCGATGGTCGAGGTTTCGCTGATCCGGGTGGACACGGCGGGCATCCTGCGGCAGGTCGCCAACGTCGACGACGACGCGGCGAAGCGGCGGCTCGTCAAGGCGATGCTCTGGAAGGAGTTCGAGGCGCAGGACAAGGGCGAGTTCGTCACCACCCGGCCGATCATCTGGAAGGGCACGGAACGGATCGTCGAACTGGTCTTCGGCAACGTCCGGGACCGCGAGCGCCTTCCCGACGCACAGTTCGAGCCGGAGATGCCCGACGCACTGCGTGTCATCGTCGACTACCCGTTCGACGAGGGCGACAAGGGGCCCGCCGAGGACCGGCGGCGCCTGCGGGAGCTCCAGGAGAAGCCCGATCCGCCCCTGACGCTGGCGTGGGTGCCGTCCTTCCTCTCGCGTGCGCGGCTGATGGAGCTGGGCGACCTGATCCGGATCAACTACCTGCTGGAACGCACCGACCGGCTGGACGAGCTGACCGCCACGCTGACCGCGAACGACCGCGAGCACGCCCGGACCCAGTTGCGGAACCGGCAGGCCGCTCTGCGCGACAAGCTGCTGGCCGCGCTCCGGCGCGCCTACGGCCTCGCCAGCCCCGAGGAGGCCGACCTCGGCGCCCGCTCCGAAGACCCCGTCATCGCCCTCGACTCCCGCCTTGAGCTGCGGACCCCGGCCGGCGTCGCCTTCGGCGACGCCCTCCAGCGCATCTGCGGCCAGCTTCTCGACCACGCCTACCCGAAGCACCCCGACTTTGACCCCACGGGACGTCGGCAGGTGATCCGCCGAAGCGAGATCACTACCGTGCTGCGGACCGTGGAGGAGGCGGTACAGAACCGCGTCGGGCGGCTGGAGGTCCCGCGGACCAACCTGCCCGTGCTCAAGCGCATCGCCCACCCGGCGCAGATCGCCACGGTCAGCGAGGTCTTCGTCCTCCGCGACGACTGGAAGATGCTGCTCGGGCGGAAGGCGGCGCAGAGCGGCCGTCCCGTGCACGAGGTCAGAGTCCGGGACGTGCGCGGCTGGATCCTGGACGAGCAGCCGGGCCTTCCGCCGCTCATCGTCGACCTGATCATCGCCTGCTACGCGCTCCAGGACAATCGCTCCTGGTTCCGGGGCGACCAGCAGATCCCCCCGCGGGAACCCGGCGAGATCCAGTCCGACATGGTGCTGCGGCGCCAGGAACTGCCGAGCGAGGAGGAGTTCCGGCGGGCCGGGGAACGGGCCGAGGCGATCTTCAACGTGGCGCGGCAGCCGGTGAACACGGCGCGGGCCGTCCAGTCCATCGCGCAGGCCGTCCGCAGGCAGGCCGGCGACCTGCTGGACGCCTGCGAGTCCCTCGTCACGATCGTCACCAGGAATCGTGCCACGCTCGGGCTGGACGACGACTCACCCCGATTCGCGACGACGAAGGCGGCCACCCGGCTGCTCGACCAGCTCGCGGCGGAGTCCGACCCGACGAAGCTGCTCAAGAAGCTCGCCGCGGCCGACCTCAGCGCGGACGGCGAGGTCTACCGCGCCGTCCTGACGAGCGCGCGAGACCTCGTCGGCACACTTCCCGGGCTCCAGTGGCGCATCCTCGACCAGCTCCCCGCCCTGGCTGCGAGAACCGGGCCGAAGCAGGAGCGCGCGGCCGCGCTGCTGGAGCGCCTCCGGAACGCGGCCCGCCACGACGAGTACACCGTCCCACTCAAGGACCGGCTCCGCGAGATCGAGAGCCTCGCCGTCGACCTCATCGTCGACCCGGACCCTGACCCGGACCCGGATCCGCCGCCTCCGCCTCCGCCTCCGCCTCCACCGGCCGGGGCGAAGACCATGCGCGTGCCCGCGAGCGAGGTCGCGCAGGTCGCCGGGGAGATGTGCGGAGACGCCGCCGCGAACCCCGACGCCACCTACGAGATCACGTGGCGGATCGTGGACGCATGACCGAGCAGACCGTCGCGCGCAGCACCGTGCCCGAGGCGAACCCGAACGTCGTCGAGGGCGCGTTCCGGCACGCGCTTCGCAAAGCCGCCGCGCACCGTGACAAGTTCGGGCCCTCCACCGGGCTTGAGCGCGTGCTGCTGCTGCGTGCCGCACCCGAATGGCGTCACCCGTCCCGGACCTTGACCGTGGCGATCGACGGTGACACGAAGGTCACGGCGATCGTCCGGGTCTGCCCGACCGTCCTGTCCGTCCTTGAGGCGCTGGAAGAACCCCGGGACGAGGACGCGTACCTGGTCGTCCTCACTCCGTGGACGGAGGAGGAACTGGGCGACTCCGTACTGGCGCAGGCACTCGGCAACGAAGTCCGCACGATCAACCGATGGGACCTGGTGGCCGAGGCGTTCGGCGCGCGGCGTCTCGACCCGCGGCTCAGCTCCCAGGGGTATCGCTGGATCGCCGAAGCGCTGATCGACGCGCAGCCGGGATCCGGATGGAAACACGTCAACACGCCGGTCCTCCAGCTGGAGACGGTCCTGCGGCGGCTGGCCGCGGCCCGCTTCGGCAAGGGCGAGGACGAGCGGCTCGACGCGTCGGCGCTCCTGGAGTGGAGTCGCGACGATCTCCGGGTCGGCAGGTTCGCGGACCTGACCGCCGAGGAGCGCGGCGGGCTGGCGAGCTGGCTCGAAACGTCGGTCGGTCCGGTCGCCCGGGTGGTGTTCCGGCTCCTGTCGGGCGGCCAGGTACGGGACTCCGTCCCCTTCGGCATCGCGGCGTCGGAGCTGTACGCGGCACGGCGCGGGAGGAGCGTCGAGGAGGCGCGCATCCGGGCCGAGGAGCGCTTCTTCGGGGGGACGGCACCGGACGAGTCCTCCTTGCGGGCATTCGCCGAGGCCGCCGAGTCGCTCGTGCTGCGGTGGAACGACACCGGCCACGCCACCGAGGCCGGCCTGGCGTGCTCGCGCGCCGAGCAGATCCTCGCCGAGTTGCGCGCGGGTGACCTGGCTGGCACGAGCAAGGTCCTGGACGCGGGCCTGGACGCCCGGCTCCTCACGCTCGCCGACACGATCGCGGCCGTCCTTCCGGCACCGCGCCACACCGACCTCGCCGAGGTCGAGTCCGTCTTGGAGGTGCTGAGCGAGCACCGCCGGCCCGGCGGCCGAGCCGCGGAGGTGGAGGCGGCCCACTGCGCCGTCCGGCTCGTCCGCTGGCTCGCGAGCCCCGAAGTCCCGCCGACCACGGTCGCCGAGGGGGTCACCCGGCAGGTTCGCTCGTGGGGATGGGTGGACCGGGCCGCGGCGGTGCTGTTCAACGCCGGCACCGCCCGTGTCCCGCGAGCTGAGGCCGCCTATGCCGAGGTGTTCCGCGCGGTCCGGCACCGCAGGGCGGAACTGGACCGGGCCTTCGCGGAACGGCTGGCCGCCTGGAGCGCCGCGTCCGCCGACCCCGATCGCCTCCTGCTCGCCGAAACCCTCCTGGGCGAGATCGCGCGTCCGGTCGCCGACCGTGCCGCGCCTTTGATCATCGTGATCGACGGCATGAGCGCCGCGAACGCGTCCGCGCTCGCCGAGGAGATCAACGCGACCCGCACATGGCGCGAGGTCGGGCGGGAACCCGAAGGCCGTGAGGGGGCCTTGGCCGCCATCCCGTCCACGACCGTGTTCTCGCGAGCCAGCCTGCTGTGCGGTGACCTCACGTCCGGCGGGCAGTCCCGGGAGCGGCGCGGCTTCACTGCGCTGTGGCGCGGCAGGGGCGCCGAACTGTTCCACAAGGCAGGTCTGGGCACCGGGCCGGGCGCCCAGTTGTCGGACGACGTACGAGCAGCCATCGGACGGAGCGGAACCGTCGTCGGAGTCGTCCTGAACAGCATCGACGAGGCCCTTTCCGACAATTTCCGGGTGAACGCGGGGGCCTGGCGCGTCGACCAGATCGACTACCTTCCCCAGTTGCTCGCGGAGGCCGCGGCGGCGCGGCGGCCGATCGTGCTCATCTCCGACCACGGCCACGTGCTCGAACACGGTGACGGCGTCCAACCCTTGACCGCCGAGTCCGCTCGTCACCGCACCGGCCCGCCGGGAGACGGCGAGATCGCGATCCGCGGGCGGAGGGTGCTCACCACCGGCGGCGAGGTGACCGTGCCCTGGGACGAACGGATCCGCTATCTCACCCGGCGCGCCGGTTACCATGGCGGCGCGTCCCCAGCCGAGATGGTGATCCCGGTGCTGGTGTTCGTCCCCTCGGGCGTGTCCGCCCCGAAGGGCTGGTTCGAGTACGAGACGGCTTCACTGCACGAACCTGCCTGGTGGAACCCGCTGCCCGCACCCGCGCCTCCGCCCGCGGCCACGCCCCGCTCGAGCAGGAGGCCCGACCAGGACGAGGGCGCGTTGTTCAGTGTCACCGAGGCTGCCGCGGCCGCGGCCGGTCTCGGTGCACAGGTCGTCGCTTCCGCGCTGTTCGCCGCACAGCGCCAGTTCGTCCGGAAGGCACCGCCGGACGAGGAGGTCGCCGCCCTCATCGACGGGCTCGCCGAGGCCGGCGGCAAGCTGCCGACGGGTGCGGCCGCCGCGCTCGTCGGGCAACCGGCGTTCCGGATGGCCGGCTACCTGTCCGCGGTCGGGCGCCTCCTCAACGTCGACGGCTACCCGGTGATCGGCGAGACCGACGGGGGACGCATGGTGGAGCTGGACGTCCGGCTGCTGTCCCTGCAGTTCCTGGAGGATTGATGGCCGTCGCCGGGGTGAGCACGGCGCGGCGCCGCGAGGTGATCGCCGCGCTGCGGCGCGGCACGGTTCCGCACTCTGGGCTGGACCTGTTCGCCGTCGGGCTGGAGCGGTTCGAGAACGCGCTCGACGAGGAACTCGCCTCCGTCGCCGCTACAGGGTCGGTCTTCAAGGCGGTACGCGGCGAGTACGGGTCCGGGAAGACGTTCTTCGCCCGGTGGCTCGCCGAACGCGCCAAACGGCGCGGGTTCGCCGTCGCCGAGATCCAGGTGTCGGAGACCGAGACGCCCCTGCACCGGCTGGAGACCGTGTACCGGCGGCTGGTGGAACGGCTCGCCACGTCCTCACACCGCCCCAGTGCCCTGCGCGACGTCATCGACGGCTGGTTCTACGCACTTGAGGAGGACGTCCTCGCAGGGGGCACTGTGGCCTCCGACCCGGACGGGATGCCTGACGCCGTCGAACTCCAGAAAGGCGTGGACGAACTCCTCGAACGGCGGCTCGCGTCCGTTGCCCGCACCACACCTGCCTTCGCGGCGGCACTGCGCGCCTACCGGAGGGCCACGCTCGCAGGAGATACCGGTACCGCCGAAGGGCTGATCGCATGGATCGGCGGACAGCCCAACGTCTCCGCCGCGGCCAAACGGGCCGCCGGCGTCAAGGGCGATCTCGATCATTTCGGCGCGCTCGGGTTCCTGCAAGGGCTGCTGACCGTCCTGCGCGACTCCGGTCATCCCGGACTTCTCCTGGTGCTCGACGAGATCGAGACGCTACAGCGGGTACGCAGCGACGTCCGCGAGAAGGGCCTCAACGCGCTCCGGCAGCTGCTCGACGAGATGGACGGCGGCCGCTTCCCCGGGCTCTACCTCATGATCACCGGCACTCCGGCGTTCTACGACGGGCATCAGGGCGTCCAGCGGCTCCCGCCCCTCGCCCAGCGGCTCGCCACCGACTTCGGAGACCCGCGCTTCGACAATCCGCGTGCGGTGCAGATCCGGCTCACGGGATTCGACCTGGACAAGCTCGTCCTGCTCGGCACGCGCATCCGTGATCTTTACGCGATGGACGCGAGCCCGCGCGTCGCGTCGGTGGCCGACGACGCCTACATCGGCGATCTGGCTAAGGCCGTGACGGGGGAGCTGGGCGGGCAGGCCGGCATCGCGCCGCGCATCTTCCTGCGAAAGCTCGTCGAGCAGGTCCTCGACCGGGTGGATCAGTTCGAAGATTTCGACCCCCGCAGCCACTACTCGCTCACGCTGTCCTCCGCGGAGCTGTCGGATGTGGAACGCAACGCGTGGCGGCAACGCGCCGCGGACGCCGACGAAGTCGAACTCGACCTGCCATGAGCCTCGGTGCCCTTCACCCCTCGCTCGCGCACCACATCGCCAACAGCCTCGGGTGGGCGGCACTACGCCCGCTTCAGCGTGAGGCGGTCGGGCCGCTCCTTGCCGGTGAGGACGCACTCCTCCTCGCCCCGACCGCAGGCGGCAAGACGGAGGCGTCCCTTTTCCCGCTGCTCACCCGCATGGCCGCTGAGTCCTGGGGTGCGCCGTCGCTGCTGTATCTGGCGCCCCTCAAAGCCCTCCTCAACAATCTCCGGCCGCGGTTGGAGACCTACACGGGCTGGCTCGGGATGCGAGCCGCCGTATGGCACGGCGACGTCACGAGCGGAGCGCGGGCCCGCCTGCTGCGCGAACCACCCGAACTGCTGCTCACCACTCCGGAGTCGCTCGAATCGATGCTGGTGAGCGCGAAGGTCGATCACCGCCGGTGGTTCTCGGGGTTGCGGGCCGTCGTGGTGGACGAGGTGCATGCGTTCGCCGGCGACGACCGCGGCTGGCACCTGCTGGCCATCCTGGAGCGGCTGGGACGCCTCACCGAACGTCCATTCCAGCGCGTCGGGCTCTCGGCCACGGTGGGCAATCCCGACGCGCTGCTGCGCTGGTTCCAAGGCTCCTCCACGGCCTCCGGCCGGGTCATCGCCCCAGGAGTCCACATCTCGGGCGTGTCGACGGCCTACCCCGTTCTGAGGACCGCACCACCGGCCACGCCTCCCGGTGACGTCCAACTCGACCACGTCGGTTCCGTCTCCAACGCCGCCAAGGTCATCGCCGCCCTGCATCCCGGTGAGAAGCGCCTTGTCTTCTGCGATTCCAAACGGCTGGTCGAGGAACTCGGCGCCGACCTTCGCGCTCGCGGTGTCACCACCTTCCTCTCGCACGCGTCCCTCTCCAGGGACGAGCGGCAGCGCGCCGAACAGGCATTCGCCGAGTCCCGCGACTGCGTGATCGTGTCCACGAGCACCCTGGAACTGGGCATAGACGTCGGCGACCTCGACCGAGTCATACAGATCAACGCGCCTCGATCGGTCGCCTCATTCCTCCAGCGGTTCGGCAGAGCCGGGCGGCGCGCGGGTACGGTGCGCAACTGCCTTTTCCTGGCCCTCAACGAACCTGGATTCCTGCAGGCAGCCGGTGTGCTCCTCCTGTGGAGCCACGGTTGGGTGGAGCCTGTCGTTCCCCCGCCGGAGCCACGGCACATCCTTGCTCAGCAAGTACTCGCCCTCTGCCTTCAGGAGCACCAGGTCGGCTCGCAGATGTGGGGTGACTGGCTCGGTCCGATGGGTGAGGGTGCGGGCCCGATCGTGCGGCACCTGGCCGAGCAGGGCTTCCTTGAATCTGACGGCGGCATGCTGTTCATCGGCCCCGAAGCGGAAAAGACGTTCGGCCACCGCCACTTCATGGAACTGACCAGCGCGTTCACCGCGATGCCGGAGTTCACGGTGTTCGCCGGCCGCGACGAGATCGGCCGCACGGATCCCGCGCTGCTCACCGAGCGCGTCGACGGGCCCCGCCTCCTCCTGCTGGCCGGACGGAGCTGGCGCGTCACCTGGATCGACTGGCGGCGCCACCGCTGCTTCGTCGAACCCGCCGACGCGGGGGGCAAGGCACGGTGGACGGCTCCCGCCGTGGATGGCGCCTCATACGCCTTGTCGCGCGCCATCCGAGCCGTGCTCCTCCACACCACCCCACCGGTCCGCCTCACGCGGCGCGCCGAGCACCTGCTCGCCGCGATCCGGGATTCGGCGATCGAGACCGTCCATCCCGGGGGGACGGTCATCACACGGTCGGGAGAGGATGTGCGCTGGTGGACCTGGGCGGGGCACCGGACGAACGCGACTTTGAAAACGACGCTGAGCGAGGTCACCGACCCGGAGCAGCGTGTCGAGGATTTCTACATCAGGCTGCGCACCAACGTCACCACCGCCAGGTGGAAAGAGGTATGCAGTGAAGGGCGTGCGCATCTGTGCCTCCCGTCACCGGACGCCAGGGCCCTGCACGGCCTCAAATTCAACGAGGCACTCCCCCGGCGACTCGCTGAAGCCACTCTCTCGGCAAGGTTGGCCGATCTCCGGGGGGCCGAGATCGTGTTGAGCGAACCCTGCCGTTTCAACATGTAATGCGCTGTCGCAGGCGGTGCGCGTCGGGAGCGGTGCCACAGGCGGTGACTGTCACGGGTCGCCGGGGCCCGGGGGGGTGTCCAGGTGGCGGGTGGAGAGGGCGCCGGCTTGGAAGCGGGTGCGGGCGCCGAGGCGGTCGCAGAGTTCGCGGACGCGGCGCTGGACGGTGCGGGTGCTGATGGAGAGGCGGCGGGCGATGGCCTCGTCGGTGAGGCCCGCGGCGAGGAGGGTGAGGACGGCGTCGTCCGGGGCGTCGCCGCCGGGGAGCGGGAGGCCGGTGCGCCACAGGGCCTCGAAGAGGGAGACGAGCGCGTCCAGCAGGGCCGAGGGGTGGACGACGAGGGAGCTGTCGACGCTGCTCGCGTGCTCGGAGGTCAGCGGGAGCATCGCGGTGCGGCCGTCGGCGATGGCGAGCTTGATGGGGACGGCGCCGAGCCGGGCCTCCTCGCCGGACGCGGCGGCGCGGCGGATCTCCTCCAGGGCGTGCGGCTGGTCGAGCGCCTCGGCGCCGTAGATGCCGCGCACCCGGATGCCGCGGCGCATCGTGCGCTCCTGCTCGGCGCCGGAGAGCGCGGCGTCCGTGGCGAACGGCGGCTGGACGAGGACGCGCAGCTCCTCCCGGGCGCCGCGCAGGAGCTGCAGGTAGCGGCGGGCCACGGCGGTGCGCCCGCTGACGACCTCGACGAGCTCCTCGGGGTGCGGGGCGGCCTCGGCCAGCAGGGGGCCGATCGCGGCGCGGCTGCGCGCGATCTCCTCCTGGCGGCTCGCGACGAGGGCCTCGACCGCGACGTGCGGCGGGGTGGCGAGGAGGCGCAGCGGGCGTCCGGCGAGCCGGGTCACGAGGCCGAGCTCCTCCAGGCGGGGCAGGAGGCGGCGCAGGGCGGCGACCGACGTGCCGTGCCGCGCGGCGAGGTCGGCGAGGGTGGACGGTCCCTCCCGCAGCAGGGCGCGGTAGGCCGACTCCTCGGCGGCGGCCACGCCGAGCCCCTCCAGCAGCGGCGAATCGGACACGTCCTAAATGTAGGGGTTCCCTGGCCGTTTGGCGGGTTCCCGCCATGGCGGAAGCCGCCACGGCCGTCCCTGGATCGCCGCCGGGCGGCGGCCCGACAATCAAGATCCACTTCTTGGGGAGGGATGGCCATGTGGCTGAAGACCGCGGCGGCCCTGGCGCTCGGCGCCCTCGGGCTCGCGGCGCCCGCGGCGGCGGAGACCGGGCCGCCGGCCGCGCTGCGCGCCGACGCCGGAGCCTATGACGTCACGCTGCCCACCGGCGACGCGGTGCGCGTCGCGGGCGGCGCCGCGACGGTGGCGCCCGCACCGGGACGCGCCCCCGCGTTCTCGGTCCGGCACAGCGGCGGGGACCTGTACGTCGTCCCGGACGACCGGCTCACCGACGATCCGGAGCGGTACAACGTGACGGCGCTGCACGAGCGCCGCGCCTCCGCCCCCGCGGCGCCGGCGGCGCCGGCGGAGGACCTGGTCACCGTGCGGGTGCGGAGCATCGCGCGGGACGGGCGGCCGGGGCCCGGCACGGTCGGCTTCGTGAACGTCAAGGACGCGGCGCTCGGCAACGCGCACCGGCCGCTGCCCGGTTCCGCCGACGCCCCGTGCACCGACGAGCGCTGGAACGACTCGAACTGCATACGGCTGCGGCCGGGGACGTACTCCGTGATGGGCGTCGTCAAGACGATGCCGTCATGGGCGCCCGCCACCGGCACCGGGAAGCCGCTCAACTACAGCCTCGTCGGGGACCCGGAGATCGAGATCACCGGGGACACCGAGATCGTCCTCGACGCGCGCAAGGCCGAGGAGGTGACGGTCCGGACGCCCGACCACGCGACCGCCCCGAACCTCGGAGCGATCAGCCACCTGATGTGGACCCGCGGCCCCGCGAACGGCTCGGCGGTGGACGAGGGCGTCTACATGAACGCCGGCGCGACGCTGGAGCAGCGGGTGTTCCTGCAGCCGACCCGGAAGGTCCGCACCGGCACGTTCGAGGTCTACACGCGGTGGCGGCTGGAGGCGCCGGACGTCACCATGCGGGCGCGGGGCCGCTCCCTGCACCCCTCGTACTACCCCGCCGGCTACTTCAGCGACACCTCCGACCAGTTCCCCCGCCTGGACGGCACGGTCAGCATGCGGGTCGCGGACGGGGACGCCTCCGGCGCCGGTCTGCGCGGCGCCCTCGCCCTCGTCGAGCGCAAGGACGGCGTGCCCGTCGCCGAGCAGGCCAACAGGGCCGCCAAGGCGGGCGCCCGGATGGTCGCCGTCTACAACGACGTGCCCGGGGTGAACGACGATCCCGGCGGCTACGGGGTCCAGTTGCGGGTCCCGACGGTCCGGCTGTCTCGGGAAGAGGGGCTGGCCCTGCTGCGCCAGAAGCACGCCACTGTGACCGCCAAGGGCGTCGCGAACAGCCCGTACCAGTACGACCTGGTTCTCCCGGAGACCGGGCAGATTCCCCGGGACCTCGGCCATGTCGTCCGCACGCGGGACCTCGCGCGCGTCGACGGCGCCTACCACGGCGGCGGCTCCATGACCTTCGCGCGCTACGGCAAGCGCCCCTGGGAAGAGTTCGCGATCGCCTACAGCAACCCGGTAACGGGCACGCCCAGGACGCGCACGGAGTACGTCTCGGCCGATCCGCAGACCCAGTGGTCGGCGATGGCGATCACACCGGAGCAGCCGTACAACAACGCCTTCCCCGGCCCGGAAACGCCGCACCTCGTGCTCGGCGAGACGAAATGGTCGTCGTACGAGCCGCGCGACCGCGACGCGCACTCCTGGGGCAGGGCCCCGCTCACCGGCGGGGTCAACGCGCTGGACCCGATCGTCCGCGCCGGCGACCAGATCGGCCTGCACGTGGGGATGGTGGACGCCGCGCGCAACTTCTCCGACGCCTATTCCAGTTCATTCGCGAACGGATTCACCACCGATTTCCGCGTATACCGGAACGGCGAACTCATCGCCCAGACTGCGTACCGCGCGAACGGTACGCTGACGACGACGCCGGACGACGCCGAATACCGCGTGGAATACGACTTCGCCAACAACGCCCCATGGGCCGCGCTGTCCACGCGTACCGCGACGTCCTGGACGTTCCGTTCCGCGCGCACCTCGGACGTCACCGTCCTGCCGCTTCTCCAGGTGGAATACGACGCCTCTCTTGATGTCCGTAACAGAACACGTTCTAGAACGCTGCGGCTGGCCGTCCGCCACCAGGACGGCTCCACCGCGCGCCTCAAGCGCCTGTCACTGCGGGCGTCCTTCGACGACGGTGCGACGTGGACGGACGTCCCGGTGCGGGACGGTTCCGCGCGGCTGCGCGGCAAGGGAGCGGTCTCCCTCCGGGTCACCGCCGAGGACGCGCGGGGAAGCGCGGTGACCCAGGAGGTCATCCGCGCCTACGAGCTGCACTGACGGCGGACGCGTCCCCGCACCGCGGCCCCGGCGAGGCGCCGGGGCCGCAGTGCGGGGCGGTGCGGTGCGGTGCGGTGAGGTGCGCGGCCGGTGACGTCGGGCCGGCCGCGCACCACCGGGTCAGGAGGCGGCGAAGTCGTACTTGGCCGACACGGTCGCGGGGTCGGGGCAGAGCCAGCCGCTGGTCTTGCGGACGGTCTGGTTCGCGAACGTGGCGGTCACCGGCAGGTCGGAGCCGGTGAAGGTGCCGGACAGGTTGCCGCCGTAGGTGCAGCCGATGGCGCTCATCGCGAACCCGTTGATGGTCGCGACGCCGCCGTCGAGCTTGCCGCTCCAGGGCAGGTTCTGCGGCGTGACCGTGACGCCGCAGCCGCCCACGGAGGCCGAGGTGATCGACAGCGTGCCGTCGGAGGCGATCGTGCCGGACAGGGTCGAGCTGGTGCAGGTGGCGGAGACCCCTGCGTTGATGGTCATGTTCCCGTTGAGGGTGGCCGTGAAGTCGCCGGCCGTCCAGGCCAGCGCGGGGGTGGCGGTCATGGCGACGGCGACGGCGGCCGCGGCCGTGATCGAGGCGATCGCGGCCGGCTTCGTGATGCGGGACAAGGGAGTCCTCATTTCGAACGGTGGGCGTCGCGCCTGCACCCGGAGATACGGGGTGGGAGGCCCGCCGCCTCGCGCGTCCGCCCCGCCCTGGCCAAGGGGCGTGGCGGCGCCGAACCGGGGGCCGGGAGCCGGGCGCCGTCGCGCTTCCTCGCGCGGGCACCGGCGGCTCCAAGTAGAACGCGTTCTATGCAGAAGATAAGTAAAATTCCCCGGCCGGTCAATGATCGGACGGAGATCTTCTGCTCCTCTTTCTTAGGGCGTCCGCAACTCGGCGTAATGAACGTCCGTTAGCGCCCCCGACCCGGCTCCGCGGAAACGCGCGATCGGCCGCCGCGCGTCAGCCGAAGCGCTCGCGGAGGACGGGCAGCAGGTCCGCCTCCGCCCACGTGCGGAAGTCCTTCTGGCGGTCCGCGCCGGACTGGCAGAACGAGATGTGGGTGAAGCCCGCGTCGGCCCACTGCTGGACGGCCTGGACGTAGTCGCCGACGTCGCCACCGCACGGGACCGACGCCACGACGTCCTCCGGCCGCACGGTCTTCGTCGCCGCCTCGAAGTTCACCGGGCCGGGCAGCTCCGACATCACCTTCCAGGCCGGCGCCGAGAACCGCCAGATCCGGTGGGCGCGCCGCTCGCACTCGTCGCGGTCCTCGCCGAACGCGACCGGGATCATGCCGTAGACCGGCTTGCCGGCGCCGCCCTGCTCGCCGAAGAGCCGGACGACGTCGCCGACGGGCTGGTCGGACATCAGGATGTCCGCGTGCTCGGCGGCGAGCCGCCCGGCCTGCGGGCCGAACGCCGCCATCCCGATCGGGACGGGACGGTCCGGCAGGTCGTAGAGCTTCGCCGAGTCCACCCGGTAGTGCTCGCCCCGGTAGTTGACGTAGCCGCCGCCGAACAGCCGCCGGATGATGTCGACGGCCTCGCCGAACATGGCGTGCCGGACGTCCACCGGCGGCCAGTCCCGCCCGACGACGTGCTCGTTCAGGTTCTCCCCCGCGCCGAGGCCGAGGATGAACCGGCCGTCCGACAGCACGCCCATCGTCGCGGCCTTCTGCGCCACCACGGCCGGGTGGTAGCGCATCGTCGGGCACGTCACCAGCGTGATCAGCGGCACCCGGTGGGTGGCGTGGGCGAGCGCGCCGAGCACCGACCACGCGTAGGCCGAGTGCCCCTGGTCCTCCAGCCACGGGAAGTAGTGATCGGAGATGGTGACGTAGTCGAAGCCGGCCTCCTCGGCCTCCACGCCGTCGCTGATGAGCTGCTTGGGCGGTGTCTGCTCGCAGAGCAGCGAGTATCCGAAGTCCATGCGGCTCGCATACCCGCGTGCACCGGGTGAACCCTCAGTTGCCCAGCAGGTCCATCAGGTCGTCGGCGTGCTCCTCCTCCTCGGCGAGGATGTGCTCCATGATGCGCCGCGTCGTGACGTCGCCGTCCCCGAGCCAGCGGATGATCTCCTGGTAGGACTCGATGACGATCCGCTCGGCGACGAGGTTCTCCTGCAGCATGCCGCGCAGGTCGCCGTCGTTGAACGTCGTGTAAGTGGTGTGGGAGCGCCGGGCGAGGGTCTCCGGGTCGAAGTCGGGGTCGCCGCCGAGCTGGCTGATGCGCTCCGCGGCGCGCATCGCGTGGTCGCGCTCCTCCTCGGCGTGCTCCTGGAACTCCGCGGCGACCTGCGCCCGGTCGATCCCGGTCGCGCTGATCGCGTGCTGCGCGTAGCGCATCCAGCACACGATCTCGGTGGCGAGGACGTCGTTGAGGACCCCGATGACCTCCTCCGGGCTCCTTCCGTAGCCGGCCGTCACCGGCCCGTCCGCCATCTTCTGCCGGGCGCGGTCCCGGATCGCCGCGACGTCGATGCTGAAGCTGCTGTCGGCCATTCCCCGTCCTCCTCCTGATCACATGCGGGCGTAGCCCGTCCTACCCAGCGGGGCGGCCTCATGCGCCGCCACGCGAAACGACGCGCGGAAGCCGCTGGACACGGCATGGTTGGCCACGGACCGTCACACGTGCTATACGTAGAGCTACCTCGCTGCGACCTGTGGCGAGGAAGGGACATCCGGTATCCACCTTGAGATCCGGGCGTGACAAGGAAGAAAAGGAACCACATGAAGTCCTTCAGCTACACCGAGCTGGACAAGCTGGCCGGCGAGGTTCTGCCCGAGCGGGCCGTGCTGTCCACCCTTCTCGTCGGTGGCGGCGACGACGACAACCACAACTTCAACCTCAACGCCAACCACGGCGGCCACGACGGCGGCGACGGGCACACGGTGACCACCAGCGCCTGCTCCGCCAACTCCAACCAGCCGCAGATGGGCCTCCTCACCCTGTGGCAGACGGCGCCGGCCGCCAACTCGCAGATCTGCACCCCGGCCAACACCGCGCTCAACGGCTGAGCTCAGGTCTGACACCGCGGGTTTCGGCCCGCACCGGAAGGGCTGGCGTTCGCGCGCCAGCCCTTCCCCCTTTTCCCTGCTACGCAACGCTGACAGCGGACTGATCCCGAAAGGGAGCCATGAACCCTCGGAAAATCTCGTACACCGACCTGGACCAGCTCTCCGGCGAGGTCCTGCCGCCCCGGCTCGCGCTGTCCTCCGGTGGCGACACGGTCGTCATGTACGCCTGCCAGGCGACGTACTCGTCGGGCACCACCGGGCTGCTCGGCAGCGGGCTGCTCGCCCAGCCGGCCTACTCCACGATGACCTGCGTCCCGGCCACCGTGGTCGAGCACCACTGATGGGCTCTCCCGCGACCCCGGACGTGGCGGGCGGCGGGCCCCCCGCCGCCCTCACCCTGCCCGCCCTCGTCGACGGCGCCGAGCTGGTCGGCGAGTTCAAGAACTCCGGCTACCGGGAGCCGCCGCAGCTCGTGCGCCTGCCGGACGGCCAGCTCGTCCGGCTGCCGCCGCTGCTGTTCCTCGTCGCCAAGGCGCTGCACGACCACCGCGACCTCGCCGGCACGGACGCCGCCCAGGCGCTCGACCGGGTCGCCGCGGCCGTCACCGAACAGGCCGGCGCCCAGCTCACCGGCGAGCAGGTCGTCTACCTGGCCGACCGCAAGCTCGCGCCGCTCGGCGTCACCACCTACAGCGACGGCACGGCGCCCGCGCCCGTCAAGGCCGACCCGTGGCTCGCGCTGCGGTGGCGGGTCGCGGTCATGCCCGAGTCGTTCACGTGGTTCGTCGGCGGGCTGTTCGGCTGGCTGTTCCGGCCCGTCGCGATCGCCGTCATGCTCACCGCGTTCGTGGTCAGCGAGGGCTGGCTGCTCACCAGCCACTCGGTGGCCGGCGCCATCACCACGGCGATCATGAACCCGGTGAGCATCCTGCTGATCCTCGGCCTCGGCATCGCGTCCTGCGCGTTCCACGAGGTCGGGCACGCCACCGCCTGCCGGTACGGGGGCGTCCGGCCGGGCGTGATGGGCTGCGGGATCTACCTGGTGTGGCCCGCGTTCTACACCGACATCACCGAGTCGTACCGGCTCGGGCGGGCCGGGCGGCTGCGCGCCGACCTCGCCGGGGTGTACTTCAACGCCATCTTCGTGGTGGGGCTGACGCTGGCGTACCTGCAGACGGGGTTCGAGCCGCTGCTCGTCGCCGTGCTCTACGTCAACCTGGAGATGATGCAGCAGCTCCTGCCGACGCTCCGGTTCGACGGGTACTACATCATGTCCGACCTGGTCGGCATCCCCGACCTGTTCAAGTACATCGGGCCGATTCTGCGCCGGACGCTGCTGCGCCGCCCCGACGCCCGGCTGAACGAGCTCAAGCGCTGGCCGCAGGTCTTCGTTACGTGCTGGGTGCTGATCGTCATACCGGTGCTGGTGTTCCAGATCGGCCTCATCATCAGCCAGGTCCCGGCGCTGATCGGCAAGGACTGGATGATGATGCGGCGGCTCGCCGCCGAGGCGGCGAACGGTGCCGGGGTGCTCCAGCTGGTCACCTCCGGGCTGCAGATCATCCTGCTGATCCTGCCGCTGGCCGGCGTCGCGCTGATCCTGTACGGGGTGGGCCGCCGGCTGGTGCGGTGGGCCGTCCGCTACATCCAGGGGCCCCCGCCCCAGCCGATGCCGGACGCCTGAGCCACGCCCGGACGAGCGCCGGACGCCCGCCGCGGACGTCCGGCGTTCGTGCGTTCGGGGGCGGATCACGGGCACCCCGGCACGGCGGATCGCGCGTATCCGGGCCCGGAAAATGCATTTTATACAGTTATTTGGTTGGCGCTTCACAATGGCGGCGCACGGGAACCTACCACGCACAGGGAGAGAAAAGACCGCACCACGGCGCTCCCTTTTCCCGTCAAGGCCGGCCCATCCCGCCGGTGTTTCCGGAAGGCCCCCATTGCTCCGCCGCATCACCCCCGCCGCATGGCCGGCGGCCTTCGCGCTGCTCCTCCCCGCACTTTTCCTGGATCGTTCCACCGCGCTCGCCTCCACCGCACTCGCCTCCACCGCGCCCGCGGGCACCGCCCCCAGCGGCGCGCGGGTCGTCGCCGAGCGGCCCGTCGCGTCCCGCACCGTGGACCTGACCATCGACTCTCCGGCCATGGACGGCCGGCAGCAGGTCCGCCTCCTGCTCCCCCGCGGCTGGTCGCGGGACGCGCACCGCACCTGGCCCACACTGTGGCTGCTGCACGGCGGCGTCGACGACTACACCGCCTGGACGCGCGACACCGACGTCGCCCGGCTCACCGCCGGGAGCGGCGTCATCGTCGTCATGCCGAACGGCGGCCGCTGCGGGAATTACTCCGACTGGTGGAATTACGGGCGCGGCGGGTCCCCGCGCTGGGAGACGTTCCACCTGACCGAACTCCGGCGCGTCCTCGAACGCGATTACCGCGCCGGGACCGGCCGCGTGGTCGCGGGCAATTCCATGGGCGGTCTCGGCGCCATGCTGTACGCGGCCCGCCACCCCGGCATGTTCCGGGCCGCCGCGTCCTTCAGCGGGTACGTGGACACCCTCCACGGCCACGAGCCGGGCGACGACTCGACCGGCTGGGGGCCGTCGTTCGCCTGCCCCGGCACCGACTGGCGGCGCGTCTGGGGCGACCCGGACGACCAGGCGGCGATCTGGCGCGCGCACAACCCGACGGACATCGCCGGGCGGCTGCGCGGCGTCCGGCTGTGGGTGGCGAGCGGCAACGGCAGGGCCGGGTCGCTCGGCGGGCTGCCGTTCACCGATCCGGTGGAGGCCGCCGCCTACGGCAACGCGCGGGCGTTCACGGCCCGGCTGCGCGAACTCGGCGTCCCGGTGACCGCCCGGTTCTTCGACGGGCAGCACGACTGGCCCTACTGGCAGCGCGACCTGCACGAGGCGTACCCGATGCTGATGGCCGCCCTCGGGTCCGGCTAGCTCAGGTCTGCCGGATCGCCTCCAGCGCGTCCTGCCGGCCGCCCCAGCCGTGCCATTCGAGGAGCAGGACGGTGGCGTCGTCGTCCAGCCGTCCCGCGTGGTGCGTCAGGATGCTGTGGATCAGGCGCCGCAGCGTCTCGGGCGCCGCCAGCCCGTCGGCCTCCCGCTTGATCACGAAGTCGACGAAGCGGACCAGCCCGAACTCCCGCTTGCCCGGGTCGCGGGCCTCCACGATGCCGTCGGTGTAGAGCAGGATGCGGTCGCCCGGTTCGAGCTGCTCGGAGCACCGCGCGGGCTCGACGCCGAGGCCGGTGCCGAGCGGCGTGCCGGGGCGGCATTCGAGCGAGGTCACCCAGCGCCCCTTGCGGATGATGACCGGCGGAGGATGGCCGTAGGACGCCCAGGAGAACACGCCGGACCGCAGGTCGAGCTCAGCCAGCACGGCGGTCACGAAGCGTCCGCTGCTGTCCTGCTCGGCCAGCACCTCCTCGATCCCCTGCCCGACCCCGATGAGGTCGGCGCCCTGGAGCCGGTGCTTGCGGAACGCGGCGACGGCGAGGCTGGAGGTCAGCCCGGCCGTGGTGTCGTGCCCCATGGCGTCGAAGACCCCGAAGTGCACGGTCTCGCCCGCCAGCGCGTAGTCGAAGGTGTCGCCGCCGAGGTTGTAGGCGGGCTCCAGCGCCGCGCTGATCACCACCTGGTCGTTGGCGAACGTCAGCGGCGGCAGCAGCCGCCACTGCATCTCCGCCGACACCGTCATCGCGCGCGTGCGCACCAGCCGGGAGAACGAGTCGCTGTAGGGGCCCTTGCTGACGATGATCAGCGCGACCATCCCGGCGAGGTACTCGGCGTCGTCGCGGGCCTGCGGATCGTCCCGGCGGATGGTGGTCCGGACCACCCCGAGGCGCTCGGAGCCGTCGAGGACCGGCAGCCAGTACTGGCAGGTCCCGTCGCCGAAGGTCTGCCCGACCACCGGCGCCATGGTCTGGAACGCCCGGCCCGCGACGGTGCCCGCGATCTTCAGTTCCGGGATCTCGTCGCCGGGGTCGCGGCCGGCGTCCGGGCCCTTGCCGGTCAGCAGCCGCAGGACGTTCTGCTGGAGGTCGGAGACATAGATCAGCACGTCGTGCAGGCCCACGCCGGCGGCGTGCCGGGCGGCCGCGCCCGGCAGCTGCTCCATGGACATCAGGTGGCTCTCCGCCACCAGCTCCCTCAGCATCGGCTCACCGTCCTCCGGGGCCCCCTCGTCCGCGCGGTTCCGGGGTACCTACCCGCCCTCGGCCGCACCATGAGCCCTCCCCGCCGGGGCGCCGGTCCGAGGCGGGCCAGACGTAGGGCAGGTCGTCCGGCACCCCGGGGAACGCCGGCCCGTAGAAGGCGGGGTCCTTGCGGACGAGCGCCGAGCGGTGGCTCAGATGGAACGCGGGGTCGCCCAGCCAGGGCGGCAGCTCCCCCGCCGCAGCGAGCCGCCGCTGGGCGCGCGGCTCCCGCACGCCCCGCGCGCCGGCGAGGTCGGCCGCCAGCGTCGCGGCGCAGGTGTCGGCGTGGCCGAGGCCGCTCCACCGGGCGCACATCTCCAGGCCGTACCGGACGAGCGCCTCCTCGTAGCCCGTCCACATCAGCGCGGCCGGGTGGTGCCGCCAGCCGTAGCCGGGCACCGTGAGCGCGCGCAGCACCTGGATCGTCTCGACGCGCTGCTTGCCGAGCCGCCGCCGGTCCAGCACCCGGGCCGTGGCGGCGAAGTCCGCGTACGGCAGAAAGGTCTGCACGACCGCCCCCTGTCACTCCCCCGTGCCCCGGTCCTACCCGCCGCGAGGCGCCGGCGTGCACGGCGGGTGAGATGGGACACACCCGCCGCCGCGGCGGCGCGCGCGCCGGAACGTTCGAAGGCACAGGTCACGGGCCGGGCTTATCGATTTCTGACAAACGGGCCCGGAAAGGCGGGCCATGAATTCCCGGAAGGACTGTGCTAAAACCCGTCATGGGTTCGGCGACGCGGAAGGAACGTCATGGGCGCGGCGGAGTCTCTCGCACAGGTGGCCGACACGGAACGCTATCCGCTGGCCGAGCCGGACGGCGCCGGCTGGGCCGCCGCCGTTTCCCGCACCCGCGCCGAACTGGCGAAAACCGGGTGCTGCGTGCTGCCCGACTTCATTCGCCCCGCATTGCGGGAGGCACTGCGCACGGAATGCGCGAAGATCGCGCCGTCCGCGCATTATGACGTCGAAACGGTGAACGCCTACAACATCGACATCGGCGCCCCTTTGCCGGACGATCATCCGGGCCGCGTCACCGTCGAGCGGGGCAACGCGTTCGTCGCGCGCGACCGCGTCCCGGCGGACGCGCTCATCCACCGGCTCTACACGAACGGGCTGTTCCAGCGGTTCGTGGCGAGCTGCTTCGGGCTGCCGCGGGTGCACGAGCTGGCCGACCCGCTGTCCGGGCTGGTCCTCAACGTGGTCGGCCCCGGGATGGAGCACCCCTGGCACTTCGACACCAACGAGTTCACCGTCAGCCTGCTCACGCAGGAACCCGAGGACGGGGGCGTCTTCGAGTACTGCCCGAACATCCGGACGGCGGAGCGGGAGAACTTCGCCGACGTCCGG
The DNA here is from genome assembly GCF_040677125.1 of Actinomadura sp. NPDC049382. Taxonomy (NCBI): domain Bacteria; kingdom Bacillati; phylum Actinomycetota; class Actinomycetes; order Streptosporangiales; family Thermomonosporaceae; genus Actinomadura; species Actinomadura sp. NPDC049382. Next base: position 6,643 of record NZ_JBFARO010000052.1, on the reverse strand, counting down.
GACGTGCTGACCGGCCGCGGCGACCGCCTGGTCCGCCGGCTGGCGCTGCGCCCCGGCGACCTGCAGCTGTTCAAGGGCCGGTACTCGCTGCACCGGGTGAGCACGGTCCGGGGGGACACGGCGCGGCACACGGCGATCTTCGCCTACAGCGAGCGCCCGGGGGTCATCGGCAGCGTCGCGCGCACGAGGCAGCTCTTCGGCCGCGTCCTGCCCGAGCACCTGGCGGCGGAGGGGCGCGCCGTCCGGGTGGACCAGCTGCTCGACTAGGAGGCCCGCCGTTGCGCGTCGACACGACCGGCAAGATCTCGCTCGACCACATCTACACGCGGCCCGATCCCCGCGCCTATTTCAGCACGCTCCGCGATCTCGACTACAACATCCCGGAACTGGCCAAACCGCATTTCGAGCGGCTCATCGCCGAATACCGGGAGGCGCGCGGCGTTCCGGTCCCGACCGTCCTGGACATCGGCTGCTCCTACGGAATCAACGCGGCCCTGGTGAAACACGGCGCGACCATGGCCGAGCTGTACGATCGGTATAGCGGCCGCGACGCCCACCGGTGGACGCGCGCCGCGCTGCTGGCCCGCGACCGGGAGCTGGTCGATTCCGGCGCACCGCCGAAACGCGTCCGGTTCCTCGGTCTCGACGCCTCCGACGGCGCCCTCGGCTACGCGCTGGACGCCGGCTTCCTGGACGGCGCCGTCCACGCCGACCTGGAGGACGGCGAGCCGACCGGCGAGCAGCGGGCCCGGCTCGCGGCGGCCGACCTGGTCATCTCCACCGGCTGCCTCGGCTACGTCACCGAGCGCACCATCGCGCGGATCGTCGCCGCCGCCGGGGAGCGCGCCGGCGGGCGGCTGCCGTGGATGGCGCATTTCGTCCTGCGCATGTTCCCGTTCGACCCGATCGCCGACACCCTCGCCGCCGCCGGGTACGAGACCGTCCGGCGCGACGGCCTGTTCCGGCAGCGGCGGTTCGCGACGCGCGAGGAGCAGGCGTCCGTCCTGGAGCGGCTCGCCGAGGTCGGCGTCGACCCGGGCGGGCTGGAGACCGACGGCTGGTTCTACGCGCAGCTCTACATCTCCAAGCCGCGCGGCTGAGGCATCGAGCCGCGGCTCCGGTACACACGGCCACTCCGGTACACACGGCAACTCCGGTACACACAGCAGAGGAACGAAGTGAACGCCAGCGAAGAACTCTCGTCCCGCACCTTCGGCAACGAGGCGGGGCTGCCGCGCGTGCCGCTGCCCACGCTCGACGCGACCTGCGAGCGGTTCATGGAGTGGTGCGGGCCGCTGCTGACCGAGGACGAGCGGGCCCGGACGGAGTCGGCGCTGGCCGCGTTCGTCCGGCCCGGCGGCCCCGGCCGGACGCTGCACGCCGCGCTCGAGCGCTACGACGCCGCCGAGGGCGTGCACAGCTGGCTCGACACGTTCTGGCCGTACCGCTACCTCGGCCGCCGCGACCGGATCGCGCTGAACGCCAACTTCTTCTTCCTGTTCAAGGAGTCGCCGGAGGGGCAGGCCGACCGCGCGGCCGGGCTGATCGCCGGGGCGCTCGACTACAAGCTGCGGCTGGACGCCGAGCGCATCCCGCCGGTCGTGCAGCGCGGCCGCCCGCTGTCGATGGTGCAGAACCGGTTCCTGTTCTCCACGACCCGCATCCCCGGCGCCGAGCAGGACACCGTCCGCGCGCCCTACACCGACGCGTGGCCGGGGCCGTCCGACGCCCGCCACATCGTGGTGTTCTTCCGCGGCACCATGTTCCGGATGGACGTCCTCGGCCCGGACGGCCGCCCGCACACCCTCGACGAGCTGCGGGCCGGGCTCGGCACGATCCTGAAGGCGGAGGCGGCGGAGGAGCCGTCCGCCGGGCACCTCACCACCAAGGCCCGCGCCGAGTGGGCGGCGAGCCGCGACGCGCTGCTGGCGCTCGGCAACGACAAGGCCCTGGACGAGGTCGAGACGGCGCTGTTCTGCGTCTGCCTGGAGGACTTCGCCCCCGCCAACACCCTCGACGCCTGCGACCACCTGCTCCACGGCGACAGCGGCAACCGCTGGTTCGACAAGGCGGTGTCGTTCGTCGTGTTCGGCGACGGCACCGCGGGCATCAACGTCGAGCACTGCGGGCTGGACGGCACCACGGTCCTCAGCTTCGTGGACGAGCTGCTCGGCGCGCCGCCCGCGGAGCTGTCCCGGCGGTCGGGCGCCGCCGCGCAGGGCCTGCCCGCGATCGAGCCGATCCGGTTCGCGCTGGACGAGGACCTGCGGCGCGACATCGAGGAGGCGGCGGCCTCCTTCGCCGGCTACGCCGCCGCGACCGCCACGACCGCCGTCTCGTTCGACGACTTCGGCTCCGCCGAGGCCAAGCGGCTGAAGACGTCGCCGGACGCGTTCGTCCAGCTGGCCTACCAGCTCGCCCACCGGCGCGCGAAGGGCCTCACCGGCACCACCTACGAGTCGATCGCGACCCGCCAGTACCGGCATGGCCGCACCGAGGCGATGCGGGTCGTCACCCCCGAGGTGCTGCGCTTCGTCGCGGCCATGGACGACCCCGCGGCCGACCGGGAGGCGCGCCGGAACGCGTTCCGCGCCGCGGCCGAGGCGCACGTGCGCCGCGCGAAGGAGTGCCAGGCCGGGCAGGCGCCCGAGCAGCACCTGTGGGAGCTGCAGCTGATCGCCAAGCGGCGCGGCGCCGAACTCGGCGTCACCGGGCCGCTCCCGCTGTTCGACACGCCGGGCTGGATCAAGATGCGGGACGACTACCTGTCCACCAGCTCGGCGCCGTCGGTCAACATCCGGTACTTCGGGTTCGGGTCGACCAGCGAGCAGTGCATCGGCGTCGCCTACGTCCTGCTGCCGGACCGCTTCAACCTGTACCTGAGCACGCCGCAGCCCGTCGCGGACGCCATGTACGCGTTCGCGGACCGGCTGCGCGAGGCCGTCCAGGAGCTGCGCGACCTGCTCTCCTGATCGCGGCCCCGCGCCTATCGCGCCCCGCCTGATCGCGCCCTGCCCGATCGCGCCCCGCCCGCCCGGTCAGCGGCCCGGCCGGGCGGGGCGGTGGATCCGCCCGGCCGGGTACAGCCAGCGCCGCAGCAGCCGGCTGAGCGCGGGCATGATCACCACGGTGAGCAGCGGGATCACGATCACCGGGAACGTCAGCGCCTGCAGCGGCACCGGCCACGACTTCGTCAGCGGGGTGGCGAACGCGTTCAGCAGCAGGCTGAGCGGATACACCGCGCAGAACGTCACGACGATCATCTTCGCCTTGGACGGCGCCGGCACCGACTCCCCGGGCAGGCTGAACCACGTCTCCAGCCCGGTGGTGTCCAGATGGTGCTCGTCGGCGATGCCGCGGACCCGGTCGATCCAGCCGGCCCGCTCCGGCGACCGCAGCCACCGGTCGAGCGAGTCCTGGTCGGCGAAGTTCACGACCGTGTAGTACCGGTGCCGTGCCCCCTCGGCGCGCAGCCAGGTGGCGCCCCGGTGGCCCGGATGCCCGGAGGCGACCCGGTGGAGGCCCTCCGCCCACTCCTCGAAGTCGCGCTCCCGGCCGGGCCTGACGTCCCAGGTGACCACGAGCGTGACGGGCTCGGTCTCCGCGTTACCCATACCGGAGATCTCACCCGTCCCGCTCCGTCCATGCCCGCGCCCGCCCGCTCGGGTGGGCGGCGGGCGCGGGCTCAGGTGGCGGCGAGCGCCTCGGTCGGGCTGAGCCGGGACGCCCGGACCGCCGGGTACAGCCCCGCCGCCGCGCCGATGACCAGCGTCGCCGCGACGCCGCCGAGCACCGCCCAGGCGGGGATCACCACCGGCCACCCCTGGTAGAGGGCGTAGCCGGCGGTCACCAGCGACCCGATCAGCGCGCCGCCGACCCCGCCGAGCGCCGACAGCAGCAGCGACTCGGCGAGGAACTGGGTGCGGATCTGGCCGCGGGTCGCGCCGAGGGAGCGGCGCAGCCCGATCTCCGCGCGGCGCTCCAGCACCGAGATCACCATGGTGTTGGCGACCCCGACGCCGCCGACGAGCAGCGCGACCGCGCCGAGGCCGAGCAGCAGCCCGGTGAACGCCTCGCCCGCCGCCTGCCGCGCCGCGAGCGCGTCCGACGGCCGCGACACCTCCACCTCGTTCGGCGCCGCCGGGTTCGCGGTCGGGCCGAGCACGTCCCGGACGTCCTCGACGCGCGCGTCCGCCGACCGGGTGTAGATCGTCGTCGGATGCCCGTCGAAGCCGAGCACGCTCCGTGCGGCGGGCCAGCCGACCAGCGCCGCGGTGTCCAGCTCGGGGGCCAGCGCCACCGGCGCGAGGATCCCGATCACGGTGAACCGGTGGCCGCCGACGAGCACCTGCACGTCCGGGGACGCGTGCCCGATGCCGAGCCGCTCGGCCGCCTTCGCGCCGAGCACCACCGCGGGGAACTCGCCGGTCGCGGTGCTCAGCCACACGCCGCGGCTCAGCTCCGCGCCCGTCGCGGCGCGCAGGCCGGTCCGGGCCGCGTACGTCGCGATCCCGTTGGTCTCGGTCGCGGGCACCTTGCCGGACCGGTAGACCTTCGCCTCGTCCAGCAGCCCGATCGCCGACACGTCCCGGACCGGGGCGATGCGGGCCACCATCCGCTCCGACTCCAGCGGCAGCTGCGCCTTCTCCCCGGTGAGCGTGCTGCCCGGCGACACCGTCAGCAGGTTGGTGCCGAGCGCGGCGAGGGCCCGGTCCAGTTCCGCGCGGGACGAGGAGGACACGCCGACGACGGCGACCATCGCGGCGATCCCGATCGCGATGCCGAGCGCGGACAGGAACGCCCGCATCGGACGCGTCCGCAGCCCCACCGCGCCGACCTTGACCACGTCGCCCGGCCACAGCCGCGCGGGCCGCAGCGTCCCTGCGGCCGTCACCGCGCCGCCTCGGGCAGGGCGGCCTCGGCGAGCGCGGAGTCGGCGAGGGCGGAGTCGGCGACGACGCGGCCGTCGCGCATCCGGACGCGGCGCGGCAGCCCGTCCGCGATCTCCCGGTCGTGCGTGATGATCACGACGGTGGTGCCGGCGGCGTGCAGCTCCCGCAGCAGCGCCATCACCCCGTCCCCGGACGCCGAGTCCAGCGCGCCGGTGGGCTCGTCGGCGAGCAGCAGCGCGGGCTCCCCCGCCACCGCCCGCGCGATCGCGACCCGCTGCCGCTCCCCGCCGGACAGCTCGTGCGGCTCGTGGTCCAGCCGGTGGCCGAGCCCGACCCGTTCCAGCGCCGCCGCGGCCCGCCGCCGCCGCGCCGCCGCGCGGAGCCCGGTGTAGAGCAGCCCGTCCGCGACGTTGTCGATCGCCCGCGTCCCCGCCGCCAGGTGGAAGTGCTGGAACACGAACCCGATGCGGGTCGCGCGGAGCGCCGACAGTTTCGCGTCGGTCAGCCGCCCCACGTCGTGCCCGTCGATGTGGACGCTGCCCGACGTCGGCCGGTCCAGCGTGCCGAGGACGTTCAGCATCGTCGACTTGCCCGACCCGGACGGCCCGACGATCGCGACGAGCTCGCCCGCGGCGATGCGCAGCGACACCCCGGCGAGCGCGTGCACGCCGCCCGGATACCGCTTCACCACGTCCCGCAGCGCGATCATTTCGGCACCCCCACGACGGTGCCCGCGGTGATCCCCGACCCGGAGATCTCGACCTTGCCGTCCGCGAACAGGCCCGTCTCGACCGGGACGTAGGAGGAGGCCGCACCCTTGACGACCTCCACGCCGAAGCCGCCCTCGCTCAGCGCGACCAGCGCGGTCACCGGGACGGTCAGCACGTCCTCGCGCCTGCCCGCGGTGAACGTGACGTCGACCGAGGCCAGCGCGTACCGCGCGGCGGCCTTCTTCGCCTTCGCCGTGTCGAGCCAGATCGTCACCTCCACCTTCGTCGTCGGGTCCTGGCCCTGCTCGCCCGGCTCGATCACGGTCGTGACCTCGTCGATCTCCGCGGTGACGGTCTCGTTCTCCGGCAGCGTCACGGTGACCTTCGCGCCCTTCCTCGCCATGCGCTGGTCGGCGGTGTCCAGCTCGACCGTCACGGCCTGGCCGGTGCCCGTGCGGGTGAGCACCTTCTTGCCGGGTGCCACCGGTTCGCCCGCGCTCGCCTGGACGCTGTCGATTCGGACCGGACCGTCCGCGAACGCGACCCGGCCGAGCTCGACCGTCCCGGTCTCCGCGACGCCGATGTCCTCCTGCCATTCCCGGACGGCGTCGGCGGTGTCGGAGGTGTACTCGTCGTCCACGGTGAAGCCGCCGTAGCCGAGCGCGCTGAGGTTCTTCTCGAACCGCTTCACGTCCGCCCCCTCGGTGCCGACCTCCAGCGGCCGGTAGGACGGCCTGGACCCGTACATCAGCACGACCGGGTCGCCGTCCACCTCGTACAGCTCGTGGCCGCGGGTGATCTCGGCGCCGCTCTCGGGGAGCTTCGTCAGCGTGCCCCGCAGCTGGCTCGTCACGACGGACGCCGGGCCGTAGCCGAGCCGCCCGTCCTCGGTCTGGGCGTCGTTGAGCGTCTGCCGCGCCACCTTCGCGGTGGCGGGCGGCAGCGCCGGATCCGGTCCGCCGCCGGATTCGCCGCCGCCGAGCGCCGCCGCGGTCGCCACCCCGCCGCCGGCCGCGACCAGCGCGGCGACCCCGAGCGCGA